>NZ_JBEZEH010000083.1:0-27429 GCF_040648775.1 Micromonospora sp. NPDC049089 | reverse complement strand
GGCCCGGGGGGGGCGGGCGTTGTTATTGGAGCCTTGGGCGGGGCTGGGTTGGGGGCCCGTGCCCGCCCCCGGTACATCCCCCCACCAGACCCCTACGCGCCCGTCCCCAGCCGAGGGGACGGGCGCTTCGCTGTGTACGGGTTGGTCAGCCCACCACCGACCGCAGTGGCACCTTAGCGGCGTTCAGCGCGCGTACCAGATCCCTGGCGAACGGGTGTTCGTCCACCTGGAGCCCCTGCGGGTTCGGGATCACGACGTACGCCGAACCGTTCTTCTCGGACGCCTGCGCGTCGGTGGTGAAGCGTTCGACGATCGCCCGGGTGCGGGGCAGGTCACCGGCCGCCACCTGGATGGTGATCGGCCGCCAGTCGCCGCCCAGGTCCGGCGTCACCGGCGCGGCGGCGGCGCTGGCGCGCGCCGCGTCGACACCGGCCGGGCGTCGGGCGTCCGACGCGGCGGTCGCCGGGTAGAGCAGCGCGTTGGCGACCAGGTGCAGGCCATTTTCGTTGTACGCGCGGAAGAGCGGATTGAACGCGAACAGCACCGCCCGACCGGCGCCGGTCGGTTCGTCGACGACGGCCGCCGTGCCCTTCAACGTCTCCGCGCCGACTGTGAAACCGTTGGCCCAGAAGGTGTCACCCGTCGGGTAGGTGAGCACGTTCGTCCCGGTGGTGCTCGGGGTGAGGATCGGGTCGCTGTTGTTGAACTCGAAGTCCTCCGCCGGGCGACCCAGCGCCACCGGGCTGTCCCGGTCGACGTCGACGCGCAGGTGCGAGCCGATCACCAGGTAGTCCGCGGGCTTCGTCTTCTCGGTGGTCGAGGTGAGCCCGGCGGCGCGGGCGACCCGGGTGCCCTCGTTGCGCAGCCCGAGGTAGGTGTGGCCCCGGCTGATCCAGTCGCGCAGGTTGGCCTGCCCGGCGGCGGTCAGACCGCCGGTGGCGCTGCTGCCGTCCGGCACCAGCAGCACGGTACGCCCGGTGAACGCCTCGGTGTTGTCGTTGATGTCGGCCGTGGTGACCGGTGTGAGGTCGAGCCCCCACCGCTTGCCGAGCACGTAACGGGCCTCGCCGTGCGAACCGGAGGTGGTGGAGATGCCGGTGCCCTGGAACAGCCCCACGTCGGGCAGGTCGAGGCGGGTGCCGGCGGGCCGACCGCCCGGGGTCAGGGTGACGCCGAGCCCCTTGGCCAGTTCGTCCACGGTCCGGTTCACCGTGGCCGCCGGGATGGCGACCCTGCTGGTCGTGAGGTCACGGACCAGGGGTACGCCACGGCCGAGCAGGGTGAAGGTGAACTCCGCGGCGGCGGCCGAGTCCAGCGGGTACGTGTACGAGCCCCAGGGCCACGCCGCGCCGGTGCGACCGCCGGAGACCTTGCGCACCAGTTCGGCCCTCGGCCGGACGGTGTCTCCGGTGTAGATGGTGTTGATGCCCATCAGCAGCGGGTTGCTCCAGGACGACACGTCGTAGAAGTACGGGAACGGGACGTACGGGTCCTCGCCCATGACGGCCTGGATCCAGTGCTTCTGCGGCTGGTCCATCGGAATCCAGTACGCGCCCTTGGGCACTGTCACGTTCGTGGCGCTACGCCCGCCGAAGACCCGTGCGGTGGGCACCCGGGTCGTCTTCTGCACCTCGTACACCTCGACGTCCATCCGGCGTAGCCGCTCGACGAGTTGGCGGACGTCGGCGAGTTGCCGGTCGGGCAGCAGGAAGTACGAGCGGATGGTGAGGTCCGGCACCGGGAACTGCACCTCGTTGGTGGGCTGCACCACCTCGTTCGGCTCCAGGGTGCCCGCCCTGCCCTGGGCGAGCGCGTCGGTCCAGATGTCGAAGTAGCCGTCCAGCACCTCGCGCTTGTTGGCGGCGGCCCAGCCGAGCGTCGACCACTGGGTGTGGAACTGCTGCTGGACCCGGTCGGCCACCGCCGACGCGCTGCCCTTCTCGTACGTCATGCCGGCCGCGCCGAAGCCGGTGGTCGGCACGGTGTCGCCGTAGCCCATGAAGAACATGTCGTACGTGTCGTAGTTGAAGTAGCACTCGGTGGTGACGGTGTCGTCGCAGGCCCCGTTGAAGCCGAAGCCGGCCTTGTTGGCCTCGCCGATGCGGTTGATCCAGTCCACCGCCTCCCCGGCGATCTCGTGGTGGATCGGATCGGCGTTGGGCGGGAAGAAGTACTGCCGGCCGCCCATCTCGTGTGCGTCGATGAACACCTGCGGCGGGTAGCGGCGCAGCAGTTCGAGCTTGCCGTCGGTCTCCTGTTGGGTGCGGGCGAACCAGTCCCGGTTCAGGTCGAAGCCGAACTCGTTCTGCCGGCGGGTCGCGTCACGGCCGTCCGGGTTTTGAGTGGGGACGATGATGGTGACCAGGTTGTCGTTGCGCTGGGCGACAGCGCAGGACAGACCCGCTGCCAACTCGTAGAGCGTCTTGAGCGCCGCGTCGGCGCCGCTCTTCTCTCCGCCGTGCACGTTCGCGGTGACCCAGACGATGGCCGGGCTGTCCTTCGCCGTCCGGGCGGCCGTTCGCGCGCTGGTCCGGCGAGGGTCGCGCAGGTTCCGGATGTCGTCGGCGATCTCGCGGAGCGCGGCGGGCCGCACGTGGCGTTCGTTGGACACCACCGCGTACGGCAACGGCTGGCCGAGCACACTGGTGGTCATCACGCCGGTCACGACCCGGTTCGAGGCGCGATCGACCGCCCCGAGGTATGTCCGGACCTCGTCGTTGGTGACGACCCGCTCCTGTCCCGCGCCGAGCGGGAAGCCGAGCACGGCGTCCGGGCTGGGCACTGTGGTCAGCCGGGCGGTCGGGTCGCTGCTGCAGGGGGTCGGCCGGGCGGCGCTCGCGGCTGCCGGGCCGCTGAGCAGGGGTGCCATACCGAGCAGGAGCGCGATCGTGGCGGCGTTGGCCAGCCGCTTCGCAGGGAGGGTCCAGAACGGACGCGACGATGGGGCCATGTCTCGGGTTCCCTTCTTGGGGGAAAGCCTCGCAGTGGCCGGAGCCTATGGACGGGCGGACGCGACGGTCAAGCTCTGATCGACTTCGGTGACTGCGAGGGCTGCCGAGGGCCACGCCGGCTGGCAGGATGACGGAGTGGGGTTGGCCTTCGCCGGAAGGAGAAGACGTTGCCCGCGTCTCAGGAGACGATCACGCTGTCGGTCTGTCCGGATCTTCCCTCTGCCGATGCTCGACGTTCTCTGGGGTCCTGGCTTCGCGCCGAGAACCGGCTCCGTGACAGTGTGACCACCGCGCCCGCCGCGGGTGCCACTGACGTGCTGGTGGTCGCCGTCGACGGCGGCGGCGCCATCATGGTGCTGGTGCAGGCGATCGCCGGCTGGTTGACCCACCGCCGCGACGACGTGACGGTGCGGCTCACCGGTGCGGACGGCTGGTCGGCCGAGTTGGACGTCCGCGGTGCTCGTGACATGGATCAGGTGACAGCGCTCATCGAGGCTGCGGTGCGTGCTCTGGCCGATCACCGACCGACGGTCGAGACGAACGACCGCTGAGCCGCTCCGGCCCGAGCAGGTCGACCGGCCGTCCGCACCCGACGGCAGACGATGTGCACCCGCCTCGACGATGACCGATATCGATCGCTGCACGATCACCCGGCCACGCGCTCCGAAGTGGATCCATGTCGGGTTCTCGACCCAGCGCTACCGCCCGAATCCCCTTGCCCGGACAGTGCACTGCGCCGGAGGAGGTGGGGAAGTTGGGGCAACCGACTGGCGAGACCGTCATGATCCGGGACTGGTTCAGTGTGCCGCGGGTGTCCGCCGAGAACCGGGCGGCGGTCTACGGCGTACGGACCCAGGATCCGCGGGTGGAGTTCGTCGCGCTGACCGTACGGTACTGGGTGGACGCGCACGCCACCCGCTCGATGACCCGCGACCGGGTGTTGCAGGCGATGACCGGCCGGATCTCCGCCGACAACGTCTGGGACCTGGTCGCGATGCTGGCGAGGCTCGGGCTGGCCGAGGAGTTCTTCGACCTGGCGGCCTCCGACGTCGACGCGGACGGCGCGTTCCGACGGTTCCTGCTCGGCCTCGACCCCGCGCTGTTCGACGCGATGCGCCACTACGCGGCCTGGAACGGCATCAATCCGAAGCTGTTCCTCGACGGCTTCCTGGTGGGCGTCGGGGAGTCGTTGGCGACTGTGGTGGTCGACCTCGGCAAACTGGTGCAACTGGTCGGTCGGCTCCAGCAGGAGCAGTTCACCACCCTGATCGTGCTCACCGTGGACCCCCGGGCCGGCCTGCGACGTCTTGCCGAGCAGGCCACCGTCGTCCGCGAGGCGCTGGCCGGCGTCGTGGCCGCGCTGGACCCGAGCACAGTGCCCGAGCGGCTGCTGACGCTCTGGCGCGGCTGGGCGACGGAATTCGGGCGGCACCTGGAGGATCTCGATCCGTTCGCCGCCGGCCGGCTGCTCGGCCGGATCGCCGGCGACCTGTTCCAGGTGCTGACCGGCCTGGTCCACCTGGTCCGGCTACTCGGTGGCGTGGCGGTGCGCGCCGCGATCCGGTACGTGCCGCTGCTGATCGTGGGCGCCCGGGAGGCCGCCGCCGAGGTCCGTCTCCTGACCACCCAGATCGCCGCGCTGCTCGTCGCGATCGGCCGGGCGGCACTGCTCGCCACGCCGCAGGTAGGCCTGGCGGTGCTGCGTACCCTGTTCCCCCCGAAGGTGCTCGACGCGTTGTTCCGGCACGGCCGGGCGCTGCTCGTCGATGCCGAGCTGACCCTGACGGTGTTCAACCAGGCCGCGCACGCCGAGGCGTTCGCCGGGGCGGGTGCGGGCGCCCGGCTCAGCGCGCTGATCAGCGCCGACGGCAAACCGGTCCTGATGGCGTGCATGTCGGAGACCGTGTCGTCGGCAGGCCGTTCGGCCAGCCGAGCGGAGCTGAACCAGGCGCTCGACGAGATCATCAAGCGGGTCGAGGACCTGCGCGAGCTCAAACCGCCCAAGACCCCCCGCGACATCCGGGCCGCCGCAGTGCGGGCCGCCATCGCCCGTCAGCTCGAGCAGCGCCTGACCACCGTCTTCAACCGGGCGTTGCAGACCGCCGCGTACGAGGAGTTCCGCGCGCTGCGGAAGGCCGGGCAGGCACAACCGTGGCGGCTCGGCCAACAGGTACACCGGCGGATGGCGGCCGAGACCGCCCAGTTGGTCGCTCGCTCACCGGGGTTGCAGCCGTTCGCGGAGAAGTCGCTCGCCACTGTCGTCGAAGCGGTCCGCGCGGCCAACCCGGAGCTGGCTGCGGCCCTGCGTGGCTCCGACGCGGTGCTACGGCAGACGGTCGCTCAACTCCTGCTCAGCCACCCGGACCGGGACCTGCTGCTGCGTCTCGTCGGGTTCACCAGGAGCCCGGCCGCGGCCGGCGCGGAAAAGGCGTTGGCCACCCACCTCGCCGAGCGGTTCGGCTGGAAGGCGTCCACCACCGTCGGTGAGCTTCGCAGCGACCTGCTGTTGGTCGATTCGGAGGCGGCCCGGGTCACCAACGTGGACTGGACCGCGTCGACGAAGCTGGAGCGCTTCGAGAAGACGTGGGGCACTGTCGCCGACGACCTCGGCGAGGCGTTCGACGGTCGCTGGGAGGCGATCGCGGACGCCTACCAGCGGGCCAGCAAGGGCGGGGTGCCGGCTGAGGTCGTCGCCGGCCTGGAGGAGCTGACGGCGCACGCGGTGCGAGAGACCGTCGTCCGGCAGGCCGCCCTCAGCCAGTTGTTTCCCGGGTTCTTCGTCACCTCGCACGAAATGACCTACCAGGGTCTGCACGCCCTTTACAAACTGCCACTTTAGAGGAGCACCGATGGGTGAAGTCGTCGTCGCCGAGGCGGACCTGGCGACGCTGGGGTTCAGTAACGCGCACTCCGACCGCTACGTCTACTCCAACTACTTCGTGCCGGTCCAGCTCACCTTCGACGACGGGCAGACGCCGCTGTTGCCCTTCTACGTCAAGCAGGCGTTGATCGAGGCGATGCGGTACGGCGGGCTCTCCCAGGACCGGCTGCCGCACCTGCTCAAGGAACTCGGTCTGTCGGAGCTGTGGAAGGCCAACGACATGGACGCCGCCGAGGCGGCGCTGCCGGGGCAGGACTCCGGCATGATCTACCGGGAGCCGCCGGCTCGGCGCCAGAGCATCCTCGGCGACCAGGAGGCGGAGTTCGTCGCCGGCCTGCTCCAGTCCGACGTGGGCATCGCGTTCCTCGACCGGACCCGGATCCGGCCGGTGGGCTTCGCGCTCGGCGAGCACGTCTACGCGTTGGCGCTCGCGCCCGGCGAGGAGGCGGTGCTGGAGCAGCGCACCTACACCAAGCGTGAGCTGACCCTGGAGGAGCAGGACGAGACCGAGAGGCAGACGGACGTCGAGCTGACCAGCGCGCTCACCACGGAACTACAGGAGGGCTTCGAGCGGCAGAAGTCGCTCACCGACACCTGGGGGCTCAACGCCAGCCACACCGGCCAGTACACCAGCCCGACCGGCGTCTGGGGCACCTTCAATGCCAGCCACACGATCGGCTACACGCGCAGCGTGACGGCGGCCAGCCAGGAGACCAGCCGCCGTGCGGTGAAGGACAGTCAGACCGCCACCTCCAAGGTCGCCGCCCGCTATCGCACCCAGCACAAGACCGACTTCAAGCTGGTGAGCGAGACCGGCATGGAGTCGACCTCGAAGCGGACCGTCCGCAATCCCAACCGGGTAACGCCGATCACGCTGCACTATTTCAAGGTGCTGCAACGCCTGGAGCTGGCCCACGAACGGTACGGCGCCCGGGTGTGCTGGGCGCCGACGGTGAAGGACCCGGCGCTGGCGTTCGCCAAGAAGATCACCGACGGGCGCCAGCGGATCAGAGACAACGCTCTCGCCGCGCTGCCCACCATGCCGGTCAAGCCGGTGCGCCCCGCACCCGGAGTGCCAGCCGCCGTGGAGACCCGCACCATCCACTCCCCGGTGGTCACACTCGACAAGTGGGGCTTCACCGGCGACATGAGCGCCGACTACGACATCGACGTCACCTTCGACAGCGGGTGGGAGTGGGACGGCGACATCGAGAGCATTCGGCAGAACCTCAACCTGATCACCCGCCGGCCGCCGACGGGCATCGCGGCTCGGGTGGTCGGCGTTCCGGTGGTCACCGACGTCAACGGTCAGCCGGCACTGCGGGTACGCATCCACGTCGGCGCGGCCAGCTGGCTCGCCGGTCCCGGCGCCGACGTGCAGCTCGCCGCCACGTTCCGGCGTACCCCGACGCAGGTCGACCAGAATGCCGACGACGCCGCCTACAACGCGCTGGTGGCTGGCTATCTCACGGATCTGCAAGCCTGGCAGGACACGCGCGAGGCGGCGCTGGCGGCGGCCGAGGAGGCCGGGGACGAGTTCGAGGCGCGGCTGCGCGGCGGCTACTCACCGGTCAACGAGATGGTCTCGCAGATCGTCGAGGCGCACTTCCCGGCCAGTGTGCGGGACGAGGCGTGGGAGATTGACTTCTGGCACCGCGTCTTCGACTGGGAGCGCGCCTCGTTCGTGTCGTACCCCGGCTGGTGGTCAGCCGGTGACGCCCGTGCCCCCGAGCGCGACCCGAGCGACTTCCTCAACGCCAGCTGGGCCAAGCTCTACCTCCCGGTGCGGGCCGGTATGGAGCTTGCCGCGCTGCGGTGGATCTTCGGCAAGGCGGTGGCGACCCGGCTCGCGCCGGCGGTGGAGGAGCAACTGGCCGCGTTCGTCGACGAACTGGCAGCGTTCCGCACCAGTCACCTCGGCAC
The DNA here is from genome assembly GCF_040648775.1 of Micromonospora sp. NPDC049089. Classification (NCBI taxonomy): domain Bacteria; kingdom Bacillati; phylum Actinomycetota; class Actinomycetes; order Micromonosporales; family Micromonosporaceae; genus Micromonospora; species Micromonospora sp. NPDC049089. The sequence continues at coordinate 19,674 of NZ_JBEZEH010000083.1, read as the reverse complement.
CGGCGACGAGATGCCCGACCTGACCAGCGAGTGCCAGGAGGTGCCGGAGCGGGTCTACTGCCTGGCCAAGTGGGCCGAGCTGATGCCCACCGACGGCACTCACCTGGAGGTCGTGCAGGGTGCGACGACCGCGGCGGACGCGATCACCAGCAAGGAGATCACGGACGCGGAGGCTCTGCGGGCCGCGCTGCTCGACGGCGAGCTGCAGACCAACCGGCTCAAGACCAGGGCGTACGACCAGATGACCGGGGCCGCGGACGTCGACATCCACCTCGGCACGTCGGGTAACAGCAGCCCGACGGCGTGACGCACTGGCGGTTCACCGCCGCCCGCCGCCAGCCGAGGAGTCGGCCGGCGGCGGGCCGGGTGGATCGGGTACGGCTACCAGGTCGTCAGACCGAGGCCGATCGTCTTGGTCAGCGTGGCGTTGTCGTCGTCGCCGTCGAGTGACCAGATCATCGCGCCGGCCAGGCCGGCCCGTCGGATGTAGAGCGTCTTCTGCAACACGACCGCCGGATCGTCGTACGTCCACAACGTCGTACCGTCGAACAACCAGGCGTGTCCGGCGCGCAGGTCGCGATGCACGGTGTAGCCGTTGCCGGCCAGGGTCTTGAGGTTCTTGTAGTCCTCGTACCCGGCCTCGAAGGTGGCCGGCGCGGGCCCGGTGGCCGGCTGGAACAGACCGTTGCCGCCGCCGGTGATGCCGGTCCAGCCGCGACCGTAGTAGGGGATGCCGAGCACGAGCTTGTCGCGCGGCGCTCCACGGGCGATCCACCCGTCGATGGCGACCTCGACGGAGAAGTCCGGGTTGTCCGGGGCACCCGCCGGGACGCGTAGCGCCGACTGCTGGTTGGCCCGTGCGTCCCAGCCGCCGTGGAAGTCGTACCCCTGCACGGTGGCGAAGTCCAGGTACTTGAAGATCTTGCGGCCCTCGTAGCCGGCGTCCATGGTGGCCGGGCTGGCCGGCAGGAACGCGGTCAGCGGATGATGCGCGCGGGTCGTGCGCCCATACCCGTCGAGCTGCCGGCGGAACTCGGCGAGCAGCTTGGTGAAGTTTTCCCGGTCCTCCGGGCGGATCACGTTGCCGGGCTCACCGTCTGAGCCGGGCCACTCCCAGTCGAGGTCGATGCCGTCGAAGACGCCGGCCCCGGCACCGGCGGTGGTGCCCGGCAGGTTGCCCTTGAGGTAGAGGTCGATGCAGGACGTGACGAACGCCTTGCGGGACGCGTCGGTGCGGGCCGCGTTCGAGAAGTACGTCGACCAGCTCCAGCCACCCAGCGAGATCAGCACCTGCAGCTTGGAGTGCTTGGCCTTCAGCTTGGCGAGCTGGCCGAAGTTGCCGTTGAGCGCCTGGCCCGGGGCGTCCGCGACACCGTCGACGCTCTCCTCGGCCGGGACGGGGCGCTGGTAGTCGGCCCAGGCGTCGCCCTCACCCGGCCCACCGTCGACGTAGCAGCGACCGTCCTCGCTGACGTTGCCGAAGGCGTAGTTGAGGTGGGTGAGGCGGCTCGCCGCCCCGGAGGTTTCGAGCTTCTTGACCGGGAAGGCCCGGCCGTAGATGCCCCACTGGGTGAAGTAGCCGACCCGGTGGTAGCCGGCGCGTTCGGGGTTGGCGCCCGCGTTCGCGGCGGTCGGTGGGGCGGCGGTGACCAGAAGGGTCGTCAGAGCGACGACGGCGGTGAGACGGCGGTGACGGAATGGTCGCATCGGCACACTCCACGAGACATCAAGCAGAATTAGTTAAGAGACTTATCTGATTGATGAAGTTAAGCCGGTCACCGTCTGCGGTCAAGAGGCGTCCGTCCGCACGGGGGATTGTGAACGCGTTACCCGGTGGTAACGATGTTGTGCCATGGACTCCGCCCTGACACTGATCGGACTACCCGTCGCCCTCGGCATCATCATGCTCGGTCTGGGTCTAGGACTGACCATGGCGGACTTCCGCCGGGTGGCCCAGCATCCGCGAGCCGCCGTCATCGCCCTGGTCTGCCAGGTGCTCGTGCTGCCGGCGCTCTGCTTCTGCCTCGTCCTCGCGTTCGACCTGGCACCCGAACTGGCCGTCGGCATGATGCTGCTCGCCGCGTCACCGGGCGGCACCACCGCCAACCTCTACAGCCACCTGTTCGGCGGGCACGTGGCCCTGAACATCACCCTGACCGCCATCAACTCGGTGCTCGCCGTGTTCACCCTGCCGATCCTGGTCAACCTGTCGGCGGCGTACTTCCTACCCGAGGGCAGGAGCATCGGCCTGCAGTTCGACAAGGTGCTCCAGGTCTTCGCCATCGTGCTCGTCCCGGTCGCGATCGGCATGCTCATCCGGGCGCGGATGCCCCAGGTGGCCGAGCGGCTGAACCGCCCGGTCCGGATCCTCTCCGTCGTCGTACTCGTCGCGGTGATCGCCGGCGCGGTGCTCGGCGACCGGGAGAACATCGCCGACTACTTCGTCTCGGTCGGCCTGGCCGTGCTCGCCTTCAACCTGCTCAGCCTCGCCATCGGGTACGGGGTACCGCGCCTCGCCGGCGTCGACCGGAGCGCCGCGACGGCCGCCGGCTTCGAGATCGGCATCCACAACAGCACCCTGGCCATCACGATCGCGCTCAGCCCGGCGCTGCTCAACAGCACCCAGATGGCGATCCCGGGAGCCGTCTACGGCATCGTCATGTTCTTCACCGCGGCGGCCTTCGGCTACCTGGTGACCCGCGTCGGCGCCCGGTCCGCCCCCGCCCTGACGCCCTGACGGCCGGCGCCCTGTCGCCCCGACGGCAGCCGTCGAGGCGACAGGGCGGACGGCAACGGTCAGCCGACCTGGTTGTTGTCCTTCTGCGCACCCCAACCGTGCCAGCGGTCGATCTCGATCAGGGCGCTGACCCGGGCGCGTTCCCGCCGTGGGTACGCGTTGCCGGTGTAGTGCTTCGACAACCGGTCGATGTCCGCCAGGCCCTCGTCAGGGCGCAGTTCGGCGACGTGCCCGATGATGCTGACGTGGGTGTACCAACCAGCCTCGTCGAGCACGGTGAGGGACACCCGGGGGTCGTTGCGGACGTGCTCCAACCGGCGGCGGCTCTCGTCCATGTTCACCAGGATCCGGCCGTCCTCCCACAGGTACCAGGTGGCGGCGGACACCGGCTGACCACCGTTGCGAAGCGTGGTCATGACGGCCGGGTTCGGCTTCTGCAGCATGGCGACCGCGGCCTCGGGAAGCGGTGGCTTGGACATGAAGTCTCCTCTTCGCGACAACGTTTACCCCTGCACGTTACGCACCTGCCCACCCGATCGCGCTCGGATCGCGATCGCGGCGCGGCGGGCCGATCCCACCCCGCTGCCCGGCTGCCGCTGGCGGCGGCGAAGATGTGGTCATGAGCATCTCCGCACTGCCCAGGCGTGTCGTCGTCACCGGCGCCTCCGGCAAGCTCGGCCGCGCCGTCGTCGCCCACCTACGGGCCGCGGGTGTCGACGTGCTGGCGGTGGACCGCGCCGGCGGCCGCGACCCCCGCGACGTGGACGGCGAGTTCCTCCTGGTCGACCTGACCGACTACGGGCAGGTGGTGGAGGCGTTCACCGGGGGCGCCGACGAGCACGCGGGCGGCGTCGACGCGGTCGTGCACCTGGCGGCGGTCCCGGCCCCCGGGCTGATCTCGAACGCGACCACGTTCGCGAACAACTCCGCCGCCACGTACAACGTGTTCGCCGCCGCGCGGGCGGCCGGGATCAAGCGGGTCGTCTGGGCGTCCAGCGAGACGGTGCTCGGGTTGCCGTTCGACACACCGCCGCCGTACGCGCCGGTCGACGAGGAGTACGCGCCCCGGCCCGAGTCGACGTACTCGTTGAACAAGGCACTTGAGGAGGAGATGGCCCGGCACTTCTGCCGGTGGGACCCGGAACTGGTCATGGTGGGTCTGCGCTTCTCCAACGTGATGGATGTCGAGGACTACGCGCCGTTCCCCTCGTTCGACGCCGACCCGCAGCTGCGCCGGTGGAACCTGTGGGGCTACATCGACGCGCGCGACGGGGCCCAGGCGGTCGAGCGCGCGCTCGCGCACGACCAGCCCGGTGCCGACGTCTTCGTCATCGCCAACGCCGACACCGTGATGACCCGGTCCAGCGCCAGCCTGATGGCCGAGGTCTACCCAGGCGTCGAGATCCGCAAGGAGCTGGGTGAGCACGAGACCCTGCTCAGCATCGACAAGGCCCGCCGGGTGCTGGGTTACGAGCCGCGGCACTCATGGCGAGATCACGTGGACGTGCTGTAGGTCAGCGTGCCGCCTGGTAGGCGCGACCGACGGCGGTGGCGGTGCTGCCGGTACGGAACAGGCCGGTCTGGTCCTTGTCGGTCGCGGGCAGGCCGAACCACGCGTACCGCTGAAGCCAGGACAGCCCACCCAGCATCTTCGTCGCCGCGGTGAGGAACGCGGCCTGCTGTGCCTGGGTGGGGAAACGGACGCCGTTGGAGAAGTCGATCAGGGCGAACTCGGTGAGCCAGACCGGCAGGTTGTACCTGTCGTGCACGGCCTGGAGGTACGACTTGAGCTGGTTGACCGCGTTGGCCGTGGTGAAGTCACCGCCGTACCAGTGCAGGGCGATGAAGTCGACACGATAGCCGCGCTGCTTGGCCCCGGCCATGAACCGGTCGAGCCACTCGCCCTGCCGGTCGCCGCCCCAGGCCACTGCCGGGCTGCCCAGCGGCAGGCCGGTGGCCTGCAACTGCGGCCACAGCTCAAGCGCCTGCTCGACGGTCATCTCGGCCTGGCCCTTCAGGTCCGGCTCGTTGAAGCCGAGCAGGTAACGGCCGTTCTGCTTGGCCTGTTGCAGGTTGCTCGCGGTGACGCTCTTCGCCCCCCAGATCATCGGGACGAACTCGGTGCCCTGCGGGCTGGTGACGCCCTGGTGCTTCACGTCCCAGGTGTAGTACCAACTCGCCCCGGAGTTGGCCAACGCCTGGCTGACGCCGTCGAAGGTCCACACGCCGACGCCCTTGCGCTTGGAGGTCACCGCGGTGGCCGCCGGGGCGACCGGACGCCCGGATGTCGGCTTCGCCGCCGGCGTCGACGGGGGAGCCGTCCCCGTCGGGCTCGCCGTGGCGGCGGGCGTGGCCGCGGCGGGTGTGCCCGGCAGCGGGCTCGTGGACGGTGACGCGTCGAGCGCCTGCGTCGCCGCCGGGGCGGGCGTCGGCCCGGTCGGCTGCACCACGACGATCACACCCGTCACCAGTACGGCGACCGCGGCGGCCACGAGCAGCGGCCACAGCAGCCGCCTCACGTTGTTCGGGAGGCGGCCGAGCATCCCGCGTCGGGGTTCCGCGTGGACGCCCCGGTTCCCCCTCGCGGCGTCCGCCTCACCCTGGCCGGTTGCGCGCATCGTCTCGACTCCCTCGTTAGGTCGTACCGCTGACTGACGGAGACGATGACGGAAGATCCGTCACCTGCCTCCCCTCAGGAGACTGGCCGGCCGCACCGGGATAACGATTTCCACAGCTGATGATCTCGGGCGAAACCCTGGGCGTCTGGACCGACCCCCGGGGGCGCACCGCTGGCCGTTACCACCCGGCCTGCGCGGTCAGGGTCTCTCGCAGGTACGTCTTCGGCCTGGACCCCACTGTCGAGCCGACGACCTCGCCCTGACGAAACACGAGCAGCGTCGGCAGGGACATCACCCGGTAGCTACGGGTCGCTCTGGGATTCTCGTCGGAGTTGAGCTTCGCCACGACCATCCGGTCACCGAACTCCTGGGCCAGTTCGGCGAGGCTCTTCTCGATGGCCTTGCAGGGGGGACACCAGTCCGCCCAGAAATCGACGACAACGGGTCGGTCGCTGGCCAGCACCAGCTCCGCGAATGTGTCGTCCGTGACGGTGACCAGCGAGCCTATGTGCGTCTCCTGGGGCATGTCTTCTCCCGATGTGCGATCGCCTGAGTGAGTTGACTGTGCAGTTGCTGGCGCACCGCGCCGAGCCGGTCGATGACGGCCTCGACTTCGACGATCTTGCGCCGCAGCACCAGCACCGAGTCCGGGCAGACGTCACCGGACGTGTTGCCGGCCCGGAGGCAGGCGACGAACGGCCGAACATCGTCGAGGCCGAACCCGACGTCGAGCAGCGCCCGGATCTCCCGTACGACGCGTAGCTCCGACTCGTCATAGTCGCGGTAACCGTTGGGGGAGCGCTGCGCCCGTACCAATCCGTGCGCCTCGTAGTAGCGCAGCGTGCGAGGGCTCGTGCCGGCCCGCTCAGCCAGCTCGCCGATCAGCATCCAACCTCCTCCATCGGCCCGTCGCGACCACGCTAAACCTTGTCGTCAGCGTCAAGGCAAGGGCCGACCGTGCGGAGGGCGGGACGAGGCGACGGTCGTCACCGACGCAGGGTCGTGGACGGTGTCTCGCCGAAGCGGCTCCGATACTCGGTCGCGAACCGACCGAGGTGCACGAAGCCGTGTTGCAGGGCAACCGTCGTCACGGACGCCCCCGGCGCGGCGGAGCGGAGCGTGCGGTGCGCCGCGTCGAGTCGGCACGCCCGCAGGTACGCGGTCGGGGTGATCTGCAGTTCACGGCGGAAGCAGTCCTGAAGTGTCCGTACGCTCACCCGTAGCGCCTCGGCGACGTCACCGACGGTCAGCGCCTCCCCGTGGTGTTCGGAGATCAGGGCGCAGGCCCGGCGGACGAGACGCCCGGGGTGGGCGTGCTGGCCCGGCTCGGCCAGCAGGTGGGAGTGGCTGTGCTGATGGGCCAGCAAAAGCTTGCCGATGAGCCCCTGTTCGAAGCGGGCGGCTACCTGCGGGTGGTCGAACAGGGACGCGTCCGCCGGCTGGGACAGCTCGTCGGCGAGGAACGCCACCCCGCGCGCCCACGCCTGCGCGGTCGGAGTGGTCATGAGCATGCCGACGTCGAGGCGGACCGGGTCGTCCACCGGGTGGCCCAGCAGGCGGGCGAGTTCCCGGTCGACGGCGCGCCGGTCGGCGTAGAAGATCCGGTGGGGTGATCCCTCGGACCACCGCATGTCCGAGGAGTCGTACGGGGACAGCACCGAGGCGACGTCGGGGGTCGAGGTCACTGTCTGACCAGCGTGCCGGACCATCGTGCTGCCGGCGCTGGGGATCTGGACGAGGTAGAAGGTCTCCAGGGCTGGCGGTTGGATGCGCACCGCCTGCCCGTAGTCCAGGTCGATGACGCCCACCCCGCCCGCCCGGCGAGCCGCCATCCGCAGTCGCACTGCGTGCACACCCGCCTGCGGGGTGAGCCGGTGTGGACAGAAGACCCGACCCACCTCGGCGCGAGCCCGGTCGACGTCGTCCGTCCGGACCGTCACCGCATCCATCCGACACCTCCCGGGCGTCCCGTCGCGCTGACCGTAAGGCGTGACCGGGCCGGACCAGATCCGAAAGCCGTCGACCCGACAGGAAAGGGTCTGGCTGCGTACCGCGGACAGCGCCCGCGTCGAGCGGATAGCGACCTTCGTGGCCTGCTCGCTAGCGTGCGAGCACCGCGGGCGGTCAGCGCCGGCACGGTTCGTACGTCCTTCGGAGGAGATCATGAGGATTGCCGTCGTCGGTGCCGGATTCGCCGGTGTGAGCGCAGCCAAGGTGCTGCGGCAGAGCGGATTCGACGTCACAGTGCTCGAGCGCGCGCCCGACGTCGGCGGGGTGTGGAGTCGTACCCGGCGATACCCCGGCCTGCACACCCAGAACGACAAGGGCACCTACCACCTCTCCGACCTGCCGATGCCCGCCGACTGCCCGCAGTGGCCGTCGGGTGAGCAGGTCCAGCGGTACCTGGAGAGCTACGTGGAGAAGTTCGGGCTGGCCAGCGCGCTGCGCCTGTCCACGGAGGTCGCCTCGGCCGAGTTGGTCAACGACGAGACCGGGTGGCTGGTGACCTCGCGGCCGGCGGGCGCCCCGGCGCCGTTGACCGTGGAACGGTACGACCACCTGGTCGTCGCCAACGGCATCTTCTCCGACCCGGTCGTCCCGTCCTTCGACGGGCACGCGAGCTTCGCGGCTGCCGGAGGGCGCGTACTGGCGACGGGGGAGTTCCACGACATCGAGGCCGCCCGGGGCAGGAACGTCCTCGTGGTCGGGTACGGCAAGTCGTCCTGCGACGTGGCGGTCCCGGTGAGCGAGGTCGCCGCCCAGACCCACGTGGTGGCGCGCGAACTGCTCTGGAAGATGCCCCGCAAGCTCGGTGGAGCGCTCAACTACAAGTACCTGCTGCTCACCCGGATGGGTGAGGCGCTCTTCCGTTACCTGCACCTGAAGGGCTTCGAGCGGTTCCTGCACGGCCCGGGGAACGGTCTGCGCCAACGCATGGTCGACAGCGTCGGCTCGGTCGCGACCCGGCAGTTCAACCTGCGCGAGCTGGGCCTCGTGCCCAACGGCAGCTTCGAGGACATCGCCCGCAGCACGGTCAGCCTCGCCACCGAGGGCTTCTTCGAGCGGGTCACCGACGGCCGCATCGCCGTACACCGGGAACAGGTGATCACCGAGTTGCTGGTCGACGGTGGCCGGCCCGCCGCGCGCCTGACCGACGGCACGGTGCTCCCTGCCGACCTGGTGATCTGCGGTACGGGCTTCCGCCAGCACGTGCCGTTCTTCGACCACGCGTTGCACGCCCGGCTTCAGGACGACGCCGGCAACTTCATGCTCTACCGGCAGATCCTGCCGATCGGCGTGCCGCGGCTGACGTTCGCCGGCTACAACTCGTCGTTCTTCAGCCCGCTCAGCGCGGAGATGGCGGCGGTCTGGACGGCTGCGTACCTGCGGGGAGGGATCACGCTGCCGACCGAGGTCCAGATGCGCGACGAGGTGCGCGCCCGACTGTTCTGGATGACGAAGCGCACCAACGGACGGCACGCTCGGGGCACGAACATCATCCCGTTCTCGATGCACAACGTCGACGAGGTGCTCGACGAGCTGGGGCTCAACGTCGGCCCGCTGACCCGGGCCCGGCAGTGGCTGCTCCCCGTCGACCCGGGCTCGTACCGCAGGGTGACGGCACAGATGATCCGGCGTACCGCCGACCCGGTATCCGCCATCAGCGACGGAGACCCGATGAAGGTGGATAAAATACGCAGATAGGGATCAGGTGGGCCGGTCGGCGAGGGAGGCTCGGGGACGATGGCAGCGGAACGGGGTCACCACAAAGGTGCGCCCGTCTCGACGACCCTGGCCGGCTGAGCTGTCCCGCCGTCCGTGCTGACGCGCACCGAGTTCTTCCGTGGGCTCGGGGACAGCAAGAGCCCCCGCTCGGCGACCGTCCTGGAACTGCTCTTCGACATCGTCTACGTCTTCGCGCTGGCCCGCCTCGCCGGGCGGGTCGCCGACGACCTCACCATCGTCCGGCACACACTGCTGTCCGAGGCCGGCCAGACCGTCCTCTTCTTCACGGCGATGTGGATGATCTGGTCGCTCAACGCCCTGCTGGCGAGCACCTACGACCCCCGGCGCCCCGATCTCCAGGCCGTCCTGCTGGCGACGATGTTCGGCACGCTGGTGCTGGCGGTCACCCTGCCGCAGGCCTTCGGCCAACGCGGGGTCGTCTTCGCCTGCACGTACGTCGTCATCCAGGTCGGCCGACCGCTCTTTCTGTCGTTCGCCCTGCGGGGTCACGCGGGCCAGGCGTTCGCGCTCCGGGTGCTGACCTGGCACCTGGCGTCCAGCGTGCTCTGGATCAGTGGCGGCATCAGCGGTGGTCTCGGTCGGGGCGTCTTCTGGACCCTCGCTCTCGCCATCGAGTTGATCGGCGCCGCCACCACCTACCCCCTGCCCCGCATGGGCAAGCGACAGCTCACCGGCCTGGGGGTCACCGTCTCCCAGGAGCATCTCGCCGAGCGGTACAACCAGTTCTTCATGATCGCCCTCGCCGAGGTCGTGCTCGAAGCCGGCGCCGCGGTCAGCTTCCCGGGCTTCACCACCGAGGGAACCATCGCCCTCATCGCCGCGTTCGTGGCGGTCGTCTCGTTCTGGCGGATCTACTTCTACCACGTCAGATCCGGCCACGCCTCGACCCCGAGCGGGGAGGGGATCCAGCTGTCGCGGTGGGCGAGCTACAGCCTGCTGTTGATCGTTGGTGGCATCATCTGCACCGCCGTCGGCTTCGGTCAGGTCATCGAGGATCCGCACCCGCCGATCGACTGGGCTCTGGTGGTCATCATCTTCGGCGGCCCGGTGCTGTTCCTGATCGGTCGGAGCGTCCTGGAAAAGGAGAACCGATCCGCGCCACGGTGTCGGGCGCTGTACTTCGGCGCGGCGGCGCTGATCCTGGCGGCCCCGCCGATGGTGCTGCTCCCGCCGATCGCCGTGGCGGCCGTCGCGGCCGTGATCCTGGCCGGCATCACCGTGTACGACCAGCGTGCCCACAAGCGTGGGTCGGAGACCAACCCGACGCTGTGACGATCTGTTGCGGGCCGGCGACCAGTCCGCGTATGGTCGTCGGGCACGCCGTCGAGCTGGAAGGAGGTCAGAACAATGTCCGATGTTCTGCGCCCCCTCCGCGCTCCGGCGTCCGCGCGGATCTGAGTCCGGGGCGCGCGCTTCCCGGAGGACCAACCCATGACTGATCTGGTCATCCGTCCGCTCGTCGCGGGCGAGGAAAACCTGTTCGACTCCATGCCTGATCCGCTGCCCCAACTGCGCCAGGTCGCGTACGCCGACGGGATCGCCGGCGGCGGCTACCGGCCCGAGAACACCTGGGTCGCCCTCCGTGCCGGCCGGGTGGTCGGTCGGGCAGCCTGGGTCCTCCCGCCGGGTGCCATCGGTGCCCCGTGGTTGGAACGGTTCGACCTGGACGCCGAGCCGGAGGTGGGCGCCGAGCTGCTGCGTGCCGCCCACGAGGCGCTGGGCGGTCCCGGTCTGTACTACGCCGCGCTGCCGGCGCACTGGCGGCGTCGGCCCGAGGTACTGGCCGTGGTGCGGGCGCCCATGGCGGCCGCTCGCCTCGCCGGGCTGGTCGAGCGGGGGGAGCGACTCCGCTGCTCCTGGACGGGCACCCCCCTGCCGGCGTCCTCCGGGCGGTACGAGTTCCGTCGACCCGTCGACGTGGCGGAGATCAACGCCCTGGTGGCCAGGACCGCCGAGCCGGACGTACTGACCGGCGTCGAGAACGCCCGAGCCGTCGGCGGCGTCGACCTGGCGACCGACCCGCTCGCCTGGCTGGGCGAGGCCACCGAGGAGTGGCGCGTCGTGGTGGACGCAGGTAAGCCGGTGGGCCTGGCCGGAACGGCCGGGGACGCCTGCTTCCCACTGATCGCCTATCTCGGCCTGCTCGACGAGGCGGCCCGGCCCGAGCTGTTGGCCGAGGCGGTCCGGGTGCTGGCCGCCGGCGGTGCCCGCGAGGTCATCGCCGACGTGGACTCGCACCGGGTGGCGGTACTGGCGGAGTTGGAGCGGACCGGCTTTCGGCAGTTGCGCACCCGGGTCGTCTTCGCGCCGCCGAACAGCAAGGAATAGCTGACCGGGTGCGCCCGGTCACCCGGGCGCACCCCCTCAGCCGGCGTCGAACGCGTCCCCTGTCAGCATCTGACCATGCCGGAGATCATCGCGCTCCTCGTCGGCGGGTTGGCGCTCGTCGTGGCGGCGGTCGCCGGGCTCTACCTCTGGCCGGTGGGCCGCAGTGGGTTACGGGTCGCGCCGGCCCGACCGCTCGACTTCGACACGGCCACCCGTGCCGCTGCGGCCATCATCGCCGCCGAGACGGCCGATCCGGAGGTGCGACCGGAGTCGCGCAGTCGCCTGCTGAGCCACGGTTCCCGTACCAGCCGGGCCGTGCTGCTCTTGCACGGCTACACCCTCGCCCCCGAGCAGTACGAACGGCTGGCCGAGGAGTTCTTCGACAGTGGTTACAACGTCTGGGTTCCGCGGGCGCCCCGGCACGGGACCGTCGACCGGCGGGCCCACCACCGGGTCGAGGCCGGTGAGCTGACGACGTACGCCGCGCAGGGGTGGGCCGTCGCGGCGGCCCTGGGAGACGAGGTCGGCGTCGTGGGCATCTCCGGGGGCGCCGTGCTGGCCGCCTGGCTGGCCCAGGTGCCGGGAAACGTCGTACGGCATCTGCTGTTGCTGTCGCCGTTCTTTGCTCCTAATCCGCGACAGGCGCCGGCCTACGCGGTGAAACCGCTCATCACGCTGTACGGGCGTCGCGTTCTGCGGGATCGCGTCACGTCGCGGGGATACTCCCTCGCTGCCGTCACCCAGTACCTGACGATCGCGCGCACCCTGCCGAAGCCGCCGCGGCGGACCGGTCTGCGGAGCGCGGCGGTCGCGATCAGCCCTCTCGACGGCGTGGTGGATCTCAGGGCGGCGGTCGACGTGCCGCGCCGGATCGCCGACGCGAACGCGATACCGCTGCGGGTGTGCACCCTGCCGGAGACGTTGGGCGTCGAACACAACACCCTCAACCTCGCCGCCCTCGGCGCTGAGGGCGACGAGCTGCGCCGGCTGTACGTGGCGCTCTACGAGGGTGCACCAGCACCAGAACCAGACCCCACACCAACCCACCGCTAAATCCCCCGCGGGGTAGGGGTAGGGGCAGGGGTCGTGCGAGGTTCTACTTGGCGTTGAACACCGGCGGGGCGTAGCCGGCCGGCTTGTCGCCGATGCCGAGGCCGGGGCTCACCACCCAGGACTGGTACTGCGGGGTGAACATCACGTAGGGCACCCCGAGTTGCGGAGCGCTGGCCTCGTCGAGACGGCGGCGCGCGTCGGCCGGGATCTCGAAGTCGAGCGCCTCGAAGTTGCTGCCGATCTGCTCGGCGCTGCTCGCGCCGATGATCACCGAGGCCACTGCGGGTTGGGTGGCGACCCAGTTGATCGCGACCTGGGCCATGCTGCGGCCCAACTCGGTGGCGACGCTCTCCAGGGCGTCGATGACCTGCCACTCGCTGGCGCTGACCTCGCGGCCGCCGGTGTCGGGGTTGGTCAACCGACCGGTCCCGCTCAGGCCGTCGCCGCTGCGCCGGTATTTGCCGCTGAGCAGGCCGCTGGCGATCGGGCTCCATGCGGTGAGCCCCATGCCCATGGTCTGGGCCATCGCCACGTACTCCGCCTCGATGTCGCGGCTGACCAGGGAGTACGGCAGTTGCAGATTGATCATCGGGGCCAAACCGTGCGCCTCGGCGTAGCTCTGCGCCCGGGTGGCATACCAGGCCGGTACGTCGGAGAGGCCGGCGTACCGGATCTTGCCGGCACGCACCAGGTCGTCGAGAGTGTGCACCACCTCCTCGACCGGGGTGATCCGGTCCCAGGTGTGCAGCAGGTACAGGTCGATGTAGTCGGTGCCCAGTCGGCTCAGTGACGCCTCGACGGCCCGCATGATGTGCTTGCGGCCGTTGCCGCTCGCGTTCGGGTCACTCGGGTCGACGGTGTTGGTGAACTTGCTGGTGAGCACGAGCCGTTCGCGCACGCCAGCCCGCTCGATCAGCCGGCCGAGGATCTTTTCGCTCTCGCCGGCGGTGTAGAAGTCCGCCGTGTCGATGAAGTTGCCGCCCGATTCCAGATACCGGCGGAAGATCGGCTCGGCCTCCTCCTCGGTCTTGCCGTACGCGGCGTGGAATCCGTCGACGCCGAAGTTCATGGTGCCCAGCGCCAGCCGGCTCACCCGCAGACCGGACCGTCCGAGCAGGTAGTAGTGGTTCATCGTTGTGTCCTCTCGATCACGTGGCGGCCCGAGCGGACCGTTTTCCAGACCTTTGCTCGACAAAATTGGACCTGCAAGTCCAAAAGCCGAGCTAGGGTCAGTCGGGCAGGCACGAGGGGCAAGCGGTGAGGGAGGTCTCATGACAAAAGCGCTGACCCGCAAGGGTGAGGCCACCCGGGCGCGGATCGTCGCCGGCGCCGCCGCCGAGATCCGTGAGCGCGGCGTCGACGAGGTACGCCTCGAGGATGTGATGGCCCACACCGGCACCAGCAAGGGCCAACTTTTCCACTACTTCCCGGACGGGAAGGAAGAACTGCTGCTGGCGGTGGCCCAGCACGAGGCGGACCAGGTCCTGCTCGACCAGGAGCCGATGCTCAGCAACCTGACGTCCTGGCCGGCCTGGCTGGCGTGGCGTGACCGACTGATCCAGCGCTACCGGGCACAGGGGGTGAAGTGCCCGCTCAACGGTCTGCTCGGCCAGACCGGGCGGCGGGCGCCGGGCGCGCAGGCGATCGTGACCGGGCTCATGTGGCGCTGGCAAACCAAGATCGCCGAGGGCATCCGGCACATGCAGTCGACCGGCGACATCGCCCCCGAGGTGAAGGCCGACCGCGCCGCGGCGGCGCTGCTCGCCGGCATTCAGGGCGGCGTACTCCTGCTGCTCTCCACCGGAAGGACCGACCACCTGGAAGCGGCCCTCGACCTCACCATCGACTCCCTGCGGGCAAGCGCCCGGACGGCCTGATCGTGTCAGGATCTGCCCGTCCGGCCGTGTCGGTCGCGGTCGGAGAGGGGTGGTCGATCATGTCGGTAGGGATGGCGGCGGCACTGGTGGGCGGCGGGGTCGTGCTCTGCGCTGGCCTGCTGCTGGCGATCATCGCCGTGCTGGGGCGTCGCGCTCGGGCCGGGCGACTGGCGGGCCGATACACGTCCCGGCGGGGAAACTCGTCGGACAACAGCTCGTCGAGCACGGGCGGGAGCTGAGCCGAAGCCGGCACGGTTATTCTTGCGCCCGAGTTCTGGGAGATCGGAGCAGACGTGGCAGGTGACGACGACATCTCCGGGTGAGCACCCGGACCGGCCGCCGACGGGCGCGTGATCGCGCCTCCGTCGCCGCGGCCTCCGTCGTCATGTCCTGCTTCCGCCGGGGTGCCGGTGTGCGCCCCGGATCGTCCTTATCCGAGGTTCCCCATGTCTGTTCGACCTGCTCTCACCGCCCATGACCTCGTGCGGGTCCGCGGCGACCGCCGGGTGCTCGACGGCGTCTCCCTGACTGCCGCGCCCGGCCACCGGATCGGCCTGATCGGTGAGAACGGCACCGGCAAGACGACCCTGTTGCGGGTCCTGGCCGGCGTCGACGTACCCGACTCCGGCACCGTCACTCGTCCACCGGACGTCGGCTTCCTGCACCAGGAACTGCCGTTGCGGGGATCCGCCACCATCGCCGCCGTCCTCGACGACGCGCTGCGTGAGGCTCGCGCCGACCTCGCCGAGCTGGACCGGATCGGCGTCGCGCTCGCCGACGCGCCGGAGGGCACCGAGCAGCACGACCGGCTGCTGGCCGCGTACGGCGAGGTGCTGGAGCGGGCGCAGGACCGCGACGCCTGGGACGCCGACCGGCGTGCCCGCACGGTCCTCGACGGCCTCGGTCTCGGCGGGCTGCCCCACGACCGAATGCTGGGCGCGCTCTCCGGTGGGCAACGTGGCCGGCTCGCCCTCGCGGCGACGTTGATCCGCCGGCCGAGCGCGCTGCTGCTCGACGAGCCCACCAACCATCTCGACGACGCGGCGGCGGCGTTCTGCGAGGACCAGCTCCGTGCCATGCCGGGGGTGGTAGTGGTGGCCAGCCACGACCGGGCCTTCCTGGACGCGGTCTGCACCGATCTCATCGACCTGGACCCGGCGGTCGACGGACCGGTCCGCTTCGGCGGCGGCTACACGGCGTACCTGACGGCCAAGCGTGCCGAGGCGCAACGGTGGCGGCGGCGCTACGACGAGGAGCAGGCGCTCCTCGCCGACCTGCGCGAGGCCGCCGCCGTGACCGGGCACCAGGTCGCCCACGGCCGGGGCCCGCGCGACAGCGAGAAGATGGGGTACGGGCACACCGCCGGCCGCGTTCAGAACCAGATCTCCCGGCGCGTGCGCGACGCCGTCCGTCGACTGGAGACGATCGAGCGCGACCCCGTTCCGGTGCCGTCGGAGCCGTTGCGCTTTCACGCGACGGCGCTCACCGTCGGCGACAGTGACGGCGTGATCGTCACGGCGGACCGGCTGGAGGTTCCCGGCCGACTGCGGGTGGCGCACCTGGAGCTCAGGTCCCGCGACCGGCTGTTGGTGACCGGCCCCAACGGTGCTGGCAAGTCGACCCTGCTCGCCGTGCTCGCCGGCCGGCTGACCGGTGCCGGAACGCTCTGGCGACGACCGGAGCTGCGGGTCGGCCTGCTCACCCAGGACAGCGTCTTCGCGGATGCGCGGCGGACCGCCCGGCAGGTCTTCGAGGGGGCCGTCGGGATGGAACGGGCCGCTGCCGTACCGCTGTCGTCCCTCGGGCTGCTCGCCCCGGCGGACCTCGACCACCCGGTGGCCGACCTGTCGGTCGGACAACGCCGTCGGCTCGCCCTCGCGGTGCTCGTCGCCGATCCGCCGGAGCTGCTCCTGCTCGACGAGCCCACCAACCACCTCTCGCCGACGCTCTGCGACGAGTTGGAGGACGCGCTGGGCACCGGCCCGGGTGCCATCGTCGTGGCCAGCCACGACCGCAGACTCCGCTCCCGCTGGCCCGGCCGAGAGCTCCGCCTCCCCACCTGAACCCACCCCACCCCACCCCTCCCGCACCCCACCCCTCCCGCACCCCACCCCCCGGAACTGTTGATCATGAAGTTATCGCCACGACACGCCGCTGCGCAGGGCAATAACTTCATGATCAACGCGGCGGAGTGGGAGGTGCGGTGCGGTGGTGCGGGGGGTGCGCGGTGGGGTGCGGGTCGCGGGGGTTGGAAACGTTTTCGTAACGGGCCCTTGACCTCTCCGCCACTTGCGGAGCAGACTCCCCGGAAACGTTTACAGCTATCGGGTGGAGGTGCCGAACGTGGGTCGTAAACGTTTACAGGAACCGGCGGACGGCCGGCCCACGGTGCACACCGTCGCCGCCCGCGCCGGCGTTTCCATCGCGTCCGCCTCACGGGTGCTCAACGGCGTCGGCGGCAGCCCCGAGACGATCCGCAAGGTTCGTGAGGCGGCGGCCGAGGTGGGCTACGTGCCCAACGCGATCGCCCGGTCGTTGCAGTCCCAGCGCACGGGTCTGATCGCGCTCGCGGTGGAGGACATCGGCAACCCGGTCTACGTGGAGATGATGCGGGCCATCGAGGCCGTGGTCGCGTCCTCCGGGCGGCAACTGCTGGTGCACGCCACCGGCGGGCGGATCGACAACGAGACCGCTCTGCTGCGACGACTGGCCAACCGCTACGTGGACGGCATGATCGTCTCGCCGATCCGGGTCACCGACGACCACCTCACCGCGCTGGTGGACAGTCCGGTGCCGGTGGTGGTCGTCGGCCAGCTCGGCGAGGACACTCCGATCGACAACGTGCGTACCGACTCGCGCCACGGTGTGGCGCTGGCCGTGGACCATCTCGTCGCCACCGGCCGACGGCGGATCGGTTTCGTCAACGGTCCGCTCGACACCGTTCCGGGCGCCGCCCGCGACGCCGGATTCCGGGCCGCCCTGACCCGACACGGCATCCCGCTCGACGCCGACCTGATCGAGGTCGGCGACTTCCAGTACGCGGCCGGCCGCGCCGCCACCGAGCGACTGCTCGCCCGCGCCGACCCGGACGCCCTGGTCTGCGCCAACGACCTCATCGCGGTCGGCGCGCTGCACGCCCTGCTGGTCGCCGGCCGTCGGGTGCCGCAGGACGTCGCCCTGGTCGGCATGGACGACACCGAACTGGCCCGGATGATGTTTCCCCAGCTCTCCAGCGTCTCGCTCGGCTCGGCCGAGCGTGGTCGCCGAGCCGCCGAACTGCTCCTGCACCGCATTGCCGACGCCACAGTGCCGCCGCGACGCGAGCAGGTGCCGCCAAGTCTCGTCGTTCGCGCGTCCAGCGCCGCGACCCTGCCGGTCCCTCGACCCGCCGGCCCACCCACCACCCACCCGTCCAGCGAAGGGGTGACCGCATGACCACCCTGACCGAGCGGCCGGACGTCGAACGGGCCGAGCCGGCCCGGCGGCGCAACCGGTTCCGCTCCGACCGCACCACCATCTACCTTCTCCTGCTGCCGTCGCTGCTGCCGATCCTGGTGCTGTCGGTGTTTCCCCTGCTGCGGGGCATCTACCTCGGCTTCACCGACGCCCGCGCCGGTCGCAACGTCGAGGTCAGCTTCACCGGCCTGGCCAACTACCGGGACCTCCTCGGCGACGAGCTGTTCTGGAACTCGTTCAAGATCGGCCTTCTGTGGGCGGTCGGGGTGACTGTGTTGCAGTTCCTGCTCGCCCTCGGGCTGGCGCTGTTGCTCAACCAGCAACTGCGGTTCCGAGGTGTGGCGCGGGTGCTGGCCGTCGTGCCCTGGGCGATGCCGCCCGTCGTCGTCGGCATCCTGTGGAAGCTCGTCTACCACCCCGACGCCGGCCTGATCAACGAGTTCTTCCACCGCGTCGGGGCCGACGGACTGCGGACGAACTGGCTGGGCGACTTCAGCACCGCACTGCCCGCGGTGATCATCGTCGGGGTCTGGGCGGGCATGCCGCAGACCACTGTCGTCCTGCTCGCCGGCCTACAGGGTGTGGGTCGCGAGCTGCACGAGGCGGCGGCGGTGGACGGGGCCAGCACCTGGCACCGGTTCCGGCACGTCACGCTGCCCGCGCTGGCGCCGGTGATCGTGGCGATCACCTCGCTGGACTTCATCTGGAACTTCAACTCGTTCGGCCTGGTCTACGTGCTCACCGCCGGTGGACCGGGCGGCAAGACGATGCTGCCGATGCTCTTCGCGTACGAGGAGGCGTTCCGCTACGGCAACTACGGCTACGCGGCGGCACTCGGCAACGTCATGGTCGTGATCATCATCGCGCTGCTCGCGGTCTATCTCCGTCGCCGGCTCAGGGAGGCGAACTGACATGTTCGGAAAACCGAGCCGCACGAGCCGGACGCTGCAGTACCTGGCGCTCGCCGGCTACCTGATCTTCCTCGGGTTCCCGCTGGTCTGGCTGCTCTCCACGGCGTTCAAACCGCCGCGCGAACTGGTACGCCTGCACCCGACGTTGATCCCGGACAACCCGACACTGCAGAACTTCGTGCAGGCGTTCACCGAACAGGAGCTGGGCCGGGCAGCGCTCAACAGCCTCCAGGTCTCCCTCGCCTCGGCGGTCCTGACCGTGCTGGTCGCCATGCCGGCGTCGTACGCGTTGGCCCGGTTCCGCTCCAAGCTCGGCACCGCCGCGCTGGGCTGGGTGCTGCTGTCCCAGCTCTTCCCGTTCGTACTGCTGATCATCCCGATCTTCCTGGTGCTGCGGCAGGTCGGTCTGGCCAACACGCACGCCGGGCTGGTGCTGATCTACGTGGTCTGGGCGCTGCCGTTCGCGCTGTGGATGTTGCAGGGCTTCGTCCGCAACATCCCGAGGGAGCTGGAGGAGGCAGCGTCGGTCGACGGCGCCACCCGGGTGCAGGTGCTGCGGCGGGTGGTCTTCCCGCTGCTCGCTCCGGGCCTGGTCGCGACCGCGTTGTTCTCCTTCATCTCGGCCTGGAACGAGTTCTTCTTCGCACTGGTGCTGATCAAGACCCCGGAGCTGGCCACCCTGCCGGTGGCGCTGGCCCGGTTCGTCGGCATCGAGGGCACCGCCCGGCTGGGTCCCCTGGCCGCCGGTTCACTGCTGGCCACGCTGCCCAGCCTGATCTTCTTCGCGTTCATGCAGCGCCGGCTCTCGTCCGGGTCGCTCGCGGGCGCGGTCAAGGGCTGAACCGTCCCCCCAACCACCACCAAGGAGGTACCCCCATGCTTCGTACCCGATTCCGCCGACTCGCGGCGGGCGCCGCGGTCGCGGTCGTCGGCCTCGGCGCGCTCAG
>NZ_JBEZEH010000082.1:0-27675 GCF_040648775.1 Micromonospora sp. NPDC049089 | reverse complement strand
AGGCGCGTGCAGATCTTGGACAGTTTCCGTCATGGACGAACGGAAAGTGTCCAAGATCTGCGGGCCGGCGGCAATAACTTCATGATCAACGAGGGTTGCGCAGGAGGAGGGGGCGAAGGGCGGCCACGATGGGGGCGTCGGCGGGGAGCCAGGTGACCGAGTCCAGTTCGTCGGCCGTGAGCCAGCGGAGCGCCTCGTGCTCCAGCGCCTGTGGCTGGTCGCCGCCGAGCAGGCGGGCCGCGTACACCTTGAGCACCGAGCGGCCGTGCGCCATCCGTACGTTGCGGCCGACCCGGGCGCCGATCTCGACGCGTACGGCCAACTCCTCGGCGCACTCCCGGATCAACGCGTCGGTCTCGGCCTCCCCCGGCTCGACCTTTCCGCCCGGAAACTCCCACATGCCCGCTACTTCGGGTGGGGCGGAACGCGCACAGGCGAGCACCCGCCCATCCCGGATGATCGCCGCGCCGACGATCACCTTCAGGTCCCGTCGTTCGGCCTGCCCGCCATCATTCGCCCGTTCGGTCCGCACGGGCGTCCAGGGTGCCAGATCAATCGGCGGTTTGGGTACCGTAGCCGTCCGCTAGGCCAGCAAGACACGGAAGTGTGGGCGTGGACACCCCCTCCGAGCAGCGGGAGACTAGGGGGCACCGACAAGACACGGGATGGCGACGATTTGGCCACAAGCCGGCAACGGCGCTTGGGGGGTGCGGTGATGCGCGTGCTGTTCAACAGCAGGGCCAAGCACGACTACCTTTCCGACGCGTTGACCTTGCTATCTGGTTGGACGCGCGAGGGCGAGCAGATCCGACGGACGCTCGTGATCGACGATACCCAACACGCCGCACTAACTGAACGGGTCAAGGTCGTCGCGGATGCGCTGCATCTGCGACCCGAGATCAGCCGCCGGGCCGACAGCACCCAGATCCGGGTCGGGCACGGCAGCGGCGAGCCCCTGACCGAGGGCGAGGTCCTGTTGGCCGCCCGCATCGAGGACGCTTACCGGGCGGTCACCGAGGCCTGACGACCGTCTCCGCATCCGACCCGGCGTCCTGCGGGTACCAGCGCAGCTCCACCGAGTTGCCGTCCGGGTCCCGCACGTAGATCGAGGTCGCCGAACCGCGCGCGCCGAACCGGCTGACCGGCCCGGTCAGCACTGTGAAGACCTCCGACTCGATCACCTGCGTCCAGTTCAGTGGAGCCACCACGAGGCAGAAGTGGTCCACGTTCGCGCCCTGCGGCTCACTGCGGACGAGGTCGATGATGCTGTCGGGGCTGATCTGGACCGACGGGAACGGGACGGTGCCCGCACGCCACTCGTCGACCCGTACCGGTGCCAGCCCGAGCTGGTCGCAGTAGAAGCTCAGGGAGCGTTCCACGTCGGCGACGGTCAGCACCAGGTGGTCGAAACCGGTTACCCGCACCGCGCTCACGCCGGCCGGGTGGTTGCCAATGCTCATGTCGGAGCCTTTCGTTCGGTCTTCCCTGCCGCGTTCACGATCCCCGGACGAGGGGCGCCGACCAAGACCTGATGCCGCTACGATCGTTGCCCACAGGTCAACGATGGGATTGGTGTGCTGGAGCGGTACGAGGTCGAGACGTTCCTGACCCTCGCGGACGAACTGCACTTCGGCCGGACCGCCGAGCGGTTGACCCTCAGCACCGGCCGGGTCAGCCACATCGTGAAGAAGCTGGAGCGCCAGATCGGCGCACCGCTGTTCGCCCGCACCAGTCGGGTCGTCCGACTCACCCCGATCGGCCGACAGCTCGCCGACGAGTTGGCCCCGCTGGTGGCAGGCATGGACGAGGCCGTCCGCCGCGCGACCGACGCCGCCCGGGGCGTGACCGGGACGCTGCGGGTGGCGTTCCTCGGCGAGTGGACCGCGCCGGTGCTGCTCCGGGCGGTGGCCCTGTTCGGTGAACGGCACCCCGACTGTCGGGTGGAGGTGCACGAGGCGCAGTTGTCCACCACCCGGTCCGGGCTGCTCGACGGCTCGACCGACGTGTTGATCGCCTCGTACCCGTTCGACGGCATGGCCACCGGCCCGGCGCTGCTCTGCGAGGACCGGGTGCTCGCGGTGGCGGCGGGTCACCCGCTCACCCGGGAACGGTCGGTGTCGTTGGAGGTGCTCGCCGACCACCCCGTGGTGCAGTACCCGACAGTGACGTCGACGGAGTTCAAGCGGGACCGCACCCCGGAGCGCACCCCGTCCGGCCGGACGGTGCCGAAGGGGCCCGCCGGGAACACCTTCTCCGAGATGCTGTCAGTGGTCGCGCTGGGCCGGGGAGTCCTGCCGGTGGGCGAGCACACGCGGCGCTACTACCCGCGCCCCGACGTGGCGTACGTGCCCATCCACGACGCGCCACCGATCGAACGAGGGCCGGTCTGGCTGCCCAGCAACACCACCACCCGGGTACGCGAGTTCGTCCGCGCCGCGACCGACGCGAACCCCCGATGAGACACGCCGAGTTCCGCCACCACCGGCTGGTCCAGGTGTACGACGCCGAGTGCCGGTAGCCGCCGCCCGCGCCAGACCGGGTGGCGATCGGGTGACCTGGATCGAGGGCACCTCGGCGCTACTGCCGGAGCGGGCGTTCGACGTGGCGGTGCTGACCAGCCACGTCGCGCAGTTCTTCGTGGACGATGCGGAGTGGGCGCGTACCCTCGCCGACCTGGCCCGGGCGCTCGTGCCCGGCGGCCGGCTGGTGTTCGACGCCCGCGACCCGGCGGACCGTCGCTGGGAGCGGTGGAACCCGGTGGATTCGCACCGGGTGGTCACGCTGCCCGACGGCGGCGAGGTCCGCGCGTGGACCAAGGTCACCAGGGTACGCGACGGAGTGGTCGACTTCACCCACCACGGCGAGTTCGTGGTCGTCGCCGGGGTGGGCGCGTTGGCGCCGGTTTCCTAACCTGGGGCACATGGCGAACATCGCGTACGACCGCAAAGAGCAGGTCCAGCAGATCGAGAGTGGCCTCCTCGAAGGCGAGCAGATCATCGCCGTCTACGACGCCGTCGGCACCGGTACCGGGTTCATCGGGCTGACCGACCGGCGCGTGATCATCCAGGACCGCTCGTTCGTCGGCAAGCGGTTCGCGATCACGAGCATCCCGTACTCGAAGATCACCAGCGTGAGCGTGGTCAGCAACAAGTCGTGGGGTGGTTCGTTCTTTTCCACCGGCGCCATCGCCATCCACGTCGGTACGCACACCTACGAGGTGGAGTTCCGTGGCGCGCAGAAGAGCCACCACGTGCACAACGTGATCCTGCACCACATCTCCTGACCGCACGTCTCGTCGTGGGCCCGGCTGGCGTAATTGCCTTGCCGGGCCCACGGCGTGTCTGGTGTCCTCGGTCGACAGTCACGCGAAGGGAGCAGCCACCATGCCCAACACGACGAAGTCCCCCGAACCAACCGTCATCCGACCCGAGGAATCGAGACTTCGTGAGCAGGACTGTTCTCTTGGCGCTGCTGAGCGCCACTGACTTCAATCCCGGAGGCCGCTGATGTCGGTCTTCGACGATCCCGGCCTCTTCGGCCGGCTCTGGGCCGCCGACTACGACGGCCCCGGCAACCCCGACCCGGCGCCAGCCGTGGACTTCCTGGCCGACCTGGCCGACGGGGGTCCGGTTCTCGAACTGGCGATCGGCACCGGCCGGGTCGCGCTGCCGCTGGCCGAACGCGGCCTCGCCGTGCAGGGCGTCGAGGCGTCCGAGGAGATGGTCGCGCAGCTGCGGGCGAAGCCCGGCGGCGACCAGATCTCGGTGGTCGTCGCCGACATGGCGGACGTGCCGGTGGCCGGTGAGTTCCGGCTCGCGTACCTGGTCTTCAACACCCTGTTCAACCTGGTGGACGCCGAGCGGCAGGCGGACTGCTTCCGCAACGTCGCCCGGGTGCTGTCGCCCGGCGGCGCGTTCGTCATCGAGACGTTCGTGCCCGACCCGCGCGACTTCGACGAGGACGAGCAGGTGCAGGTACGTGCCGTGACCGAGGACTCCGCGACGATCCGACTGCACCGGTACGACCGGCCGGCGCAGCGGTTCATCCGGCAGACGATCACGTTCGACGCGGACGGTGTGCACCTGAAGCCGTTCGCCATGCGGTACGCCTGGCCACACCAGATCGACGAGATGGCGCAGCGGGCCGGGCTCCGGCTCACCGAGCGGTACGCCGACTGGCACCGGCGACCGTTCCAGGCCGACAGCCCGTCGCACATCTCGGTCTACCGCAAGGAGTAGCGGTTTGATCGGCTCGGGTTCCGGAAAGTCGAGCAGTCATCGCCCCGACGTCACGGCACCCGAGCCGATCTCCCGCCGACCGAGAGCGAGATGCCGCCATGAGCAGACGAGCCATCCAGGTGGTCCTGGCCCTGTCGGTCGTCCTCATGGTCACCGGCATCATCCTCAAGGTGACCGGGGACGGCGGAGCCGACACGGCCGGCACTGTGGCGGTGTCGCTCGCCTCGGTGGGTTCGATCGTGGCGAGTATCGGCTCGTCCTTCCGCGCTGCCCGCCGAAACGACGGCCCACAACGGTGATTCGGCCTTTCACCCTCGGCTGATTCTGCTGCCAGCAGCTAGGTATTGATGGGCAGGTCCTTCGCCGGGTGTGCTGACTGCATGGCCGACGCCTCCCGATTCCCGCGCTCCTCTCCGTACTGGCCGGTGGTCAGTCACCCTCAACTCCGACGCGTTCTACCCGGGCTGGCCGTCTCCGCGTTGGGCGACGGCCTGGCGGTGGTCGCGGTGACCTGGCTCGCGATCCAACTCGCCCCGCACGATCAGCGGGGCACCTGGATCGCGCTGGCCATGGCGGCGTACACGCTGCCCAGCGCGGCCGGGACCGTCGTCTTCGGTCGGCTGCTGCGCGGGCGAAGCGGCGCGCAACTCGCCGGGTGGGACGCGATTCTGCGAGCCAGCGCGCTCGCGGCGATCCCCCTCGCCCACCTTGTCGGCGTGCTCACCATCGGGCTGTACGTGGTTCTGCTGGCCGCGTCGGCGCTGCTGCACTCGTGGGGTTCCGCCGGCCGATTCACCCTGATCGCCGAACTGCTGCCGCAGCGACACCATTTGCCGGCCAATGCCGTGCTCAGCACCATCGGAGGGTTCGCCATAATCGTCGGCCCGCCACTGGCGGGCATCCTGATCGGCTGGGTGGGGCCGGTCTGGGTCATCGCCATCGACGCCGCAACCTTCGCCGCGCTGGCCCTCACGTACCGTCTCGCCCTTCCCGCCAACGACGGACCCGCACGGTCCGAGAGCGGCGCTTCGCGAACGGCCGGCTTCGCGGTCATCCGCCAGAACCCGGCCCTGCTGGGCCTGCTGGTGCTGAGCCTCGGGTTCTTCTTCCTCTTCGGGCCGGTGTACGTGGCGATGCCGATCCACATCACCGACGACCTGCACGCCTCCGCGACGCTGCTCGGCGCCTACTACACCGCGTTCGGCGTCGGCGGTCTCGCCGGGGGTCTGGTCGCCGGTTATCTCCGCCGCTGGCCACTGCGAGCCACCACCATCGGCATCGTCGTCGCGTTCGGCGTTGCCATGCTGCCGCTCGGCCTGGGCGTACCGGTCGGCGTGTCGTTGCCGGCGTTCGCCCTGGCGGGCTTCATCTGGGCGCCGTACATGTCCACGTCGATGGCGCTGTTCCAGCGCAGCACGTCGACCGCCCGACTGCCCGCGGTGCTCGCCGCGAACGGTGCCATCCTCGTGCTGGCGGTGCCCCTGGGCACCATGCTGGGCGGGCCGCTGGTGGGTGCCATCGGCCCCCGCCCGACGCTGTTGCTCTGCGCCGTGGCGATCGTGGCCCTCGGCCTGACCGCCGGGGGGATCGCGATCTCGCGGCGGAGCGCGCGAACCCCCGGCGATCCGGCTGTCACCGAGGTCAGTGCCAGTCGCTGATCCGGACGTCGTTCGGGGCCGGTCGGCCGTGGCCGGTCTCCACCTGCTCCTTGAGGCTGATCAGGAACAGCGCCCACTTGGTGCTGCAGTGGTGCATGAACTCGACCGGCTCGCGCCAGCCCTGATGCGCGAACTGGACGATCGTGTACTCGCCGCGCTGGTCGAGACGCCAGTCGACCTCGGTGCCGACCCACTCCTCTGGGCCGTCGACGACGCGCCACCGCACCCGCCCGGCGGGGTTCAGCTCCAGGACCTCCATGTCGAAGCCGCCGGCATCGCCGAACCGGAAGGCCAGTTGTCCACCGACTTCGCTCTTGCCCACCGTGTCGGTGGTCCACCAGGCGGCGAGGCCCTCCGGCGTCGCCACCGCTCGGTAGACGTCGTCGAGCGGTGCGACGACGCCGACCCGGTGCAGGATGTCGGCCATTCTCAGTCTCCTTCGTCGTTGGTGCGGGTGCGTTCGATCGCCTCGGCGATGCGCTTGATCCGGCGCAGTCGGGCGTCCCAGGTGGAGCCGACCGCCGACAGTTGGGCGACAGCGCGGCCGAGTTGCGCCTCGTCCACCTGGTAATGGCGCTCGCGACCGGCCGGTTCGGCGTGGATCAGCCCAACCCGGTCGAGGACCGCAAGGTGCTTCGAGACGGCCTGACGGGTGACGGGTAGCCGCCTGCTCAACGAGGTGGCCGTGCCCGGCCCGTCGGCGAGAAGAAGATCGATCATCGTACGCCGGATCGGGTCGCCGATCGCCGACCACAGATCGTCGTCGACCACCGCGCTCACGGGGTCGCGACCAGCCGCGCGACGTACTCACCCAGCCGGGGCATGTAGTGGTCCCAACCGTTTTCGTGGTCGCGGTACTGCTCCTCCAGGACGGCGACCTCCCAACCCAGCTCGCGGAATCCGGTCTCGGTCATCCGGATCAGCGTCCCGGTGCCGCTGGGTACCAGGTCGAAGGTGACGAACAGCGCCTGCCCGCTCCGGTCCGGCTCGGTGAAGCACCACCGGAAGGAGAACCGCTTCGGCGGGTCGACCTCGACGACGGCGAGCGCGACGGTCTTCGTCTCGCCGGTGTCGGCGTCGCGCCAGATCAGCTCGCCGGGCGCACCGGCGACGGATTCGAACCGCGCGTCGTCGGGCCACCACTCCCGCATGTGCTGGGGCTGGCTGACCACCTCGAAGACGACCTCGGGGGACGCGTTGACGTGGATGTCGCGTTCGATCGTTCCCTGTTCCATGTCCACAACCTTCCGCAACCTTTGGTTGCACTTAACCTACGACAGCCGGCACCCATCGCGCAACCTTTCGTTGCGCTTCGGGGTTTCGTCGTACCCGGGGTGCACGATCGGCGCATGTCTGAGCCATCGCCACACCGACACCACGCCATCGACTACGTCGAGCTCACGGTGACCGACCTCGCCGTGGCCAAGCGCTTCTACGCCGATGCGTTCGGTTGGCAGTTCAACGACTACGGGCCGGAGTACGCCGGCATCCGCAGCCCACACGGCGACGCCGCTCCCGAGGTCGGCGGTCTCCGTCTGGACGCGGAGGTTCGGGCGGGCGGCCCACTCGTGCTGCTCTACTCCACCGACCTGGACCGGTCCGTGCAGGCCGTCAAGGAGGCCGGCGGCCAGGTGGTCAACGGGCCGTACGAGTTCCCCGGTGGCCGGCGGTTCCACTTCACCGACCCCAGCGGCAACGAGCTGGGTGCCTGGGCCGAGCAGTAGGGCGAGATCCGGCGAGGGCGACGACCTGGCCGATCACCTCCCGGCTTATGTGCCCACTCTGGACAAGCGACCTCGCCGTCCGTCCGAGGGACACAGGAGATCCGCGCGGGCCCGTGGCGCGCCGTGACGGGCGGTTGCCCCGGCCCTCGGAGCGCCGCAACCACCCGCAGGTCAGCGCTCGCGCAGGTCGTAGGTGTGCTGATTGCGCTCGATGTCCGGGTTGTGTTCGACAGCCCACTCGGCGAGGGTCACTGCGGGCCCGATCAGCGTGCGGCCGGTGTCGGTGAGCTGGTACTCGACGCGCGGAGGCACCTCGGCGAAGACGTGCCGGGAGACGAGGCCGTCGCGTTCCAGGTGCCGAAGGGTCCGGGTCAGCATGCGCTGAGAAACCCCCGGGATGCGCTGCTGCAACTCGCTGAAGCGCATGCGTTCGCCGTCGAGGGTAGCCACAACCAGCAGGCTCCACTTGTCGCCGATCCGGTTGAGGATGCCGCGAATGGCACGGCCGCCGTCGCCACGGATCAGACACGACTTCCCGTGCTTCAACATGACCCCTCGATGTGGGTAGGGCACAGCGATGTGCCTTTTGTAGAGCCCTCGATCATGCCCCAGGATCTGGTTACTTACTACTCGCGACCACGGGGGACTGATGGAGATCGCGTACTGGATCGTCGGCGGGCTGCTCGCGCTGTTCTACCTGTACTCAGGCGGTATGAAGGTCGTCCGGAGCCAGGCGCAGCTCGCACCGATGATGGCGTGGGCAGGCACCGCGGTCCCGATGGCCGGCGTACGCGCCATCGGCCTGTTGGAGGTGCTCGGAGGCGTCGGCCTCATCCTGCCGCCGCTCACGGGAATCGCACCCGTCCTCGCCGTCGCGGCAGCCGCCGGGCTGACGATCCTGCAGGTCCTCGCGGCCGGGTTCCACCTCTCCCGAGGCGAACGGAAGGACGTCTGGCTGAACCTGGTTCTGGTCGTCGTCGGCGCGATCGTCACCTGGATCGCGGCCGCCCTCTGAGCGCCCAACGAAGGCGCGAGAGCGGCAGGACCGGTGGCTCCGGCAGAGTGTCCCCATGGCCGGAAGAGGACTGGACGTCGAGGGCTGGATTGCGCGCGAGGGTGCACTGAGTCGGGTCCCGGCCGCCTTCGCCGGTGTTGTCGACGCGGCACGCGCTCGGATAGCCGAATCGTTCGACGGTGGTCGGCTGCACAGCGCCTACATCTACGGCAGCATCCCGCGCGGCACCGCCATCCTCGGCGTCTCCGACCTCGACCTGCTTCTCGCCCTGCGCACCGAACCAACCGAGGCCGACCGTGCGGCTGCCACCAGCATCGAGCAGGACCTCGACCGGTCCTTCCCGCAGATCGACGGCGTGGGCATCCTGCTGTTCAGTGCACGTACGCTGCTCAGCGAGCTTGAGCGGCACGACCTTGGATTCTTCGTCGCCTGCCTGTGCACCCCCCTGCTGGGCGACGACCTCGCCGACCAACTCCCCCGCTACCGGCCCACTCCCCTGCTCGCCCGCGAGACGAACGGCGACCTCTCCCTTGCGCTTCCGGGGTGGCGCCGCCAGGCAGCCGAAGCGGACACTGACCAGCAACGTAAGGCCCTCAGCCGGGTCGTAGCTCGTCGCATCGTCAGGACCGGATTCACGCTGATCATGCCTCGATGGGGAGGCTGGACGAGCGACCTTACTCAGTCCGCCGAGGCGTTCGGGCTCCACTATCCGGAACGCGCCGGGCAGATGCGTAGAGCTGCTGTCGTCGGCCGCAGGCCTTCGCCGGCTCCGGGCGTGCTCGGCGAACTCATCGACGACCTCGGGCCCTGGCTCGCTGCGGAGTACGTGGCGGTCCATGGTGAGAAGGCCGCCCGCCCCTGACCTACCGGAGGTCCTCGCCTGTCAGGACGGGACAGCCGAACATGTCAGTGAGGACGGCCCGCTGGTGCATCTTGTCCGCGCCGCCGGCAGAGACACCCCTCGGCTGCACGTGCCGGTTCACCAGGTCTCCGACCGTCAGCTCCGGCGGGCGCGCAGCACGCCGGTCAGCATCGGCAGCGTGAACTCGCCGTGCGCGGTTTCGGCTCGGCTCCCGAGAAAGGACCGGATCCGGCCGAGGGTGGCCTCTCGCTCCTCGTCCGGCATGACCAGCATCCCGGCCCGCGTCGCGAGCGTCGCGACGAGCGAGTCGGCCGTACGCCGCTGACCGTGCGGGAACTCGGCCTGCTCTGCCGATTCGAACCGGGCGATCAGGCCGGGGCTCGGAACGAGCATGTCCGCCGTCGCGGCGCGCCAACTGCTCAACGTGTCACGCGGGCCGATGGCCGCACTCCCGCTGACCCCTTCGAGCCCGGCAACCCAGTCGATCCGGTCGTCCATGATGTTCCACAGACCGGCCAGGATGCCGCCAGGGGCGAGAACCCGGGCGATCTCCGCCCCCGCGACGGCCATGTCGAACCAGTGCAGGGCGTTGCCGGCGAGCACGGCATCGACGGACCCGTCCGGCAACGGGATGGCCTCGGCGCTGCCCGGCAGGGCATTGACGGTCGGCACCGCACGGCGCAGCTCGGCGAGCATCGCCGGGTCAGGTTCGACAGCCACGACGTCCGCGCCCACCGCCGCCAGCGTCGCGGACAGCTTGCCGGTGCCAGCGCCCAGGTCGAGCACGCGTAGGCCGGGGGCGGGCTCCAGCGCCCACCGCACTGCGGCCTGCGCGTAATCCGGGCGGTGTTCCGCGTACGCGGTCGCCGCCGCGCCGAACGATGATCGAAGCAACTGTTCCGTCACCCGGTCAACGTACCGCCGCTCGTCGACATCGACTGTCACCATGGCCAGCGTGCAGATCCTGCAAAGCTGGTGGCGCGTCCGCTACCCCGTCTACACGCTCGGCCTCGTGGTCGGAATGGTCATGTTGTGGCTGCCCTTCAAGACCTTTCAGGACAACGACGCCTGGGAGAGCCGACTGCGGGTCCATGGTGTGCCAGCCCAGGCAGTTGTCGATGAACTTGTGCACAAGCGGCGAAAGACGATGCACCTGAGCTACGAATTCGCCGGTGCTCAGCGTCAGGCCGAGGTTGGCTGTTGGGAGGTCTGCCTGGCGGCCGGCAGCGCGGTGCGGATCTGGGTCAACCCCAACGACCCGGATGACTTCGTGACCGACTTCGGCATCCTCAGCGGGCATCGGGGCCGGCTGCAGGGGGTGGTCGGAGCGGCAGGACTCCTTCTGTCCGGGTGGATGGCGCTGGCCGTGATCGCCCGCCTTCACCAGCAACGACGCGGCCACCGGCGACAGGACTGGCAGCGGCAGCAACGAGACCAGCGCCGTCGACAGCTCGCGAACGCCAGGGCCGGAAGGAAACGCAAGCCGAGTCGGCGACGAACGTCGTTCAAGTGATCGACATCGCCGGTCGGCAGCTGTCGCTGATCGTCCTGGGCACCAGCCGCTGGCTCACAGACTCACGATTCGGCAGCATATGCGGATTGGTTGCGGCCAGAGACATGAGGCCACGATCGGCGCGCATCAGTTCAACTGTCTTTCTGGCAACAACCTTGTAGCTGTCGTGAAGCCTGACAGGCACGTCGAGTCCGTCCGCTCCTTCCGAGATGGGAAGTACGGCGTCCACTTCGGAGACGAACCTCGACATGAGGTCGCAGCATTCACGGGCGGAGTCTCGGACAGGCGCGGAGGCCGATAGCTCCAGTTCCGCCATGATACCTACGGCTTTTACGCTGGCATCGTAGAGTTCATCGGTATCCACAATAAACAGATGACCCTCTCCGGCCTCGATCATCTGCCTGATGTCAGCCGCCTTTCGACCCCAGTTCCAGATGGTCTGCATGAACTGTTTGTAGGTCTCTTCGCGGGACTCGCGGTGCCGAAGCTCATCCTCTCGCTGCCACTGCGCCGCTCGGTCCTGGCGCTCCCGCTCCCAGCGTTCCTGCTCTCGTTCGCGCTCCAAGTTCCACCGACGGTCCTCGCGGCGAGTGGTGAGGAACTGGGTCGAAATAGCGGCCCCGAGGGTCCCGATAACACCAAGCGCGGCGACGAGAAGAACCGGCCAGATCTGGTTCATGCCGGGAGTATCCAGCCTCGATGCAGCCGTAACGGCGCGCCCCGCCGTCTGGTCCGCCGATGACCCGCCGTCCCGAAGGAACCAGCATTGCCACCGCCAACAAGATGCCCGAGATCAGGAAGGGCATGGGTATGAGCGACGTGCCTTCCAGGATCAGCACACTCGTGGCAACCAACACGACACCGACACCAACGCGGACCTGTCGGGACTGCTGGCTCTCCGTCGGATGCGCGGGCCGAGCCCAGGTAACGGGGAACCGTCGCGCCACGGCGAGACGGACACCGAGTACGAACAGGAGAAAGAAGAAGATCACGAGCACCAGGCGGAACGCGACCAACACGGAGTTCGCGTCTCTCATGCGGCCATCATTCATGGGGGCGTCAAAGCTATTTGCACGAGCCATCGCACGACGAGTTGCGGCGGCTGCCTGACCTGGGGAAATGCGAATGCCGGGGCGGGCCGCCGCCGGCCACCGCCCCCATGCTTGGGACTTGCCACGCGGAACCGGCGCGCTCCTCCTTCAGAACGTACAGAACGTTCTCACCACCCGGCCGGCAGCCGGCTGTCCGGCCTCATGACCTGCGTGACAGATCAGTATCGGGACGTGGGTAGCACTTCACCGAGTGCTGGTCGGCAGAATGTCATGACGCCGAGCGCTGGCTGTCGCGCCGGCAGCGAAGGGGCCTCATGAGTTACGAACTTGAGTGGGCTGATCTGCCCGAACCTGCGTCGACCGCTCGCTCGCGCTTCGAAACGTGCTCCGACCTGGGGGATCTGTGCGTGCACGCTCCTCCATGCCTGAGCGAGTACGAGACGCTTGCGGCTACTTATCGGTTCCACCTGAACATCGCCGGCATGGGCCTTTGCCGCGACGGCATGCGCCGCACGGGCATGACCTACCAAGCAACCCCGCGGCCCTTCCCCGCCTGGCCGTTCGAGGGCATCGACGACTGGCAGTCTGCCGATCAAAGCCGGCGCGACGCCTACAACGAGGCCGAACGGGCGGCCTCAGCCCAGGCGATCCCTGGGATGGTGGGCATCCCAGAGTTCAAGCTCACGAGCAACGGTCCATGGCTGGTAGGAGCGAGGGAGATTGAGGAAGCGCTCGACCGCTATCAGGCTTCGCCTCCGCAGCTGCGTGCAGAGCTGGAGGGGGATGACCTGTGGGCGGCCTGGCTTGACTGGCTGAGACAAACCGTCAGCCATGGCGGCTTCACCGTAGGGTGACCTGCCGTCATCCCCGGATGTCTGACCGGACGTGAGATCCGCGTCCCGAGACAGATCTGTCACCTGAACGTTCAACGGACAGCGACAACGTAGGCACCTGCGGGAACAGGCCGGGGATTCAGACGTTGAAGCGGAACTCCACCACGTCGCCGTCCTGCATGACGTACTCCTTGCCCTCGATGCGGACCTTGCCCGCCGCCTTCGCCGACGCCATCGAACCGTGCTCGACCAGATCGTGGTAGGAGACCACCTCGGCCTTGATGAAGCCGCGCTGGAAGTCGCTGTGGATCACACCCGCGGCCTCCGGCGCGGTGGCGCCGACCGGGACGGTCCAGGCGCGCGCTTCCTTGGGGCCGGCCGTGAGGTACGTCTGGAGGCCGAGGGTGCGGAAGCCGACCCGGACGAGCTGGTTGAGGCCGGGCTCGTTCTGCCCGATCGACTCCAGCAGCTCGCGGGCCTCGTCCTCGGGCAGGTCCACCAGCTCAGATTCGATCTTGGCGTCCATGAAGATGGCCTCTGCGGGGGCGACCAGGGCGCGCAGCTCGTCGAGGAACGTCTCGTTGGCCAGCTCGGCCTCGTCGACGTTGAAGACGTACAGGAAGGGCTTTGTGGTGAGCAGGTGCAGCTCGCGCAGATGCTCCAGCTCGATCTTGGCGGCGGCGGCCCCGGAGTAGAGCGTGGTGCCACCGTCGAGCACCTCGATCGCGGCCTTCGCGGCGGCGACAGCGGCGGCCCGGTCCTTGCGGAGCTTGGCCTCCTTCTCCAACCTGGGCAGCGCCTTGTCCAGGGTCTGCAGGTCGGCGAGGATCAGCTCGGTGTTGATCGTCTCGATGTCGTCGGCCGGGGAGACCTTGCCGTCGACGTGCACCACGTTCGGGTCGGAGAAGGCCCGGACGACCTGGCAGATCGCCGAGGCGTCCCGGATGTTGGCCAGGAAGGCGTTGCCCCGGCCCTGCCCCTTCGACGCGCCGCGGACCAGGCCGGCGATGTCGACGAACGACACCGGCGCCGGCAGCACCTTCTGCGAGGAGAAGATCTCGGCCAGCTTGCCCAGCCGCTCGTCGGGCAACCCGACCACGCCGACGTTGGGCTCGATGGTGGCGAACGGGTAGTTCGCCGCCAGCACGTCGTTCTTGGTCAACGCGTTGAACAGCGTGCTCTTGCCGACGTTGGGCAGGCCGACGATGCCGATGGTGAGACTCACGACGGGCCAGCTTACGCCGGTCCCGGCCGGGCCGGTCCACGCGGCTCCGATTCGTCGCCGCGCCGCTGGTCGATCGTCGCTCCCACCGCGCCCCGTCAGGCGTTGCTAATCTCCCGGTTCGACGTTCCGCTGCTGGAGGTGGGATGACCTCGACGTTGCCCGAGCTGTACATCGCCGTCGATGTGGAGGCGGACGGGCCGATCCCCGGGCCGTACAGCATGATCTCGCTGGGCATGGCCGTGGCCGGCCGCCCGGACCTCACCTTCTACACCGAGCTGCGTCCCATCTCCGACGAGTTCGTCCCGGCGGCGTTGGCCGTCTCCGGCCTGGACCGGGACCGGCTGCTGCGGGAGGCACCCACCGCGCAGGAGGCGATGTCCGCCGCAGCGGCCTGGGTCGACGGGCTGCGCCGGGTCGGCCGTCCGGTCTTCCTCGCCGCCCCGGCCGTCTGGGACGGCATGTTCGTGCACTGGTACTTCGTCCGCTTCGTCGGGCACAGCCCGTTCGGTGCGACCGGCTCCGGTGTTGATCTCCGCAGCTACTGGATGGGGTTGACCGGCAGCGACTGGGCCCGGACCCACCAGGACACGATCAAGCACGAGTTGGGCCTGCACGACATGCCGCACACGCACCACGCCGGGGAGGACGCCGCCGAGCTGGCCCAGGTCTTCGACGCGGTGTTGCGCCGCCGACAGCCGGTCGAGGAGGCGTGACGCTCAGCCGAGCTGGCGGGGGGCGATGACCGCCTCCCGGACGCTGCCGTCCGCGCCGCGGCTGACCTCGTACGCCGAAACGCCCTCGCGGTCCGCGATTGCCTCGACCAGCCGGGTGCCCCGGTAGACCAGGCCGACGCCGTCGTCGGTGCAGTGGCTGGTGGGGAGCGTGCCGTCACCGACCAGCTCGTGCATCAGCGGGCGGCGCTGGCCCTCGCTGTCGTAGTGCACCCCGTTGCCGTACGGCAGCCAGGCCAGGCCCTCGGTGAAGCCGCGCAGCTTGGGGCCGAAGCTGTCGGTGGCACCGCCGACATGCCAGCAGATCGAGCCGGCGGAGACGCCGGCCAGCACCACGCCGGCCTGCCAGCACTCGTGCAGGATCTCGTCGAGCCCGTGCACCCGCCACACCGCGACCAGGTTGGCGACGCTGCCACCGCCGACCCAGATCACGTCCTGGGCGAGCAGGTGGGCGCGGACGTCCTCGACGTTCGGCATCGGGAACAGGGCGAGGTGTGACAGCCGGAACCGGGTGTCGGCGAACGCGCTGTAGACGGCGGTCAGCGAGGTGGGCTGGTCGCCGACGGCCTGCCCGAGGTAGCAGAGCCGCGGCTGCGGACCGGCTTCGGCCAACTCGGCCGCCAGCTCGAAGACCGGGCTGGGGCGCAGGTCGTACGGCCCGCGGTCGCCCCGGAAGAAGCCCATGCTGGTGGCGATGATGGTCGGTTCGCTGGCGGGCATCGGAGCGTCCTTCCGTCGAGGGCGGTGCGGTGTCCATCCTGCCGTAGCCGGTCTCCGGCGCGCTCGGTGTGGGGCCGACCGCCAGCCGCGGGTGGCGGTCAGACCTCGCCATGATCAACTGGACTGGTCGGGCCGCCGTTGGCGGGGCACCTCGACCTCTGGCCAGTGACCCAGGGCCCGACGGTCGGCCGGGGGCAGTTGCCCGGCGGCGGCGCGGGGCAGTGTGAACCGGTCGGCGGCGGCCGGCCCGGCCGAGACCGACTCGCGCAGCATCCAACGCACCTCGTCGGCCGTCCAGCCCAGCCCAGGCCGCGCGGCGATCTCGCGGATCAACCGCCGGCCGACGCTCGTGTCGTCGTCGTAGAAGCGCATGCACCAGTGGTGCGTCCACATCCCGAGGGCCCGCAGGCCCGCGTCATCGAGTGAGCCGGCCAACCGGCCGCAGGCCGTGTCGGGGAAGCTCTGCTCGCTGTCGCCCGCCCGGTCCCGTTCGATGGCGCCGACGGCGGCCGGCGCGACGGCCCGCATCCGGCGGTAGAAGGACTGCGCCACCGCGCGGGGCAGCGGCGGGAACGCACCCGGTGTCGACGCCGCCGCCCAACCCGCCACGCTCGTCATCCGCCGCACCCCTTCTTCAGTTGGTGGCCGGACGCTACCCGGCACGACCGACACTTTCGGGCCGAAAAACCCCACCGATCGCGGATAGCGACGATGACCTGGGACGTCTGTATCTGTGACAACGAAACGGGGGTGGTGGGTGGACGAGGACGAGCGCGCGCGGCTGGCCGAGTTCGTCGGCAGCCGGACTCCGGCGCTGATGCGGGTCGCGTACCTGCTGACCGGGGACCGCAACGCCGCCGAGGACCTGTTCCAGTCGGCGTTGGCGCGGACCATCCCGAAGTGGGGAACCATTCGGCACGCCGACCCCGAGGGCTACCTGCGCGTGGTGATGTACCGCGAGCAGATCAGCTGGTGGCGGCGACTTCGCCGGTGGCGGGAAACACCGCTCAACCCGGCGGACGAACCGGTCGGCGGCGACCCGAGCGGCGGCTCCGACGTGCGGTTGGCGATGCGGGCCGCGCTGCGCCACCTGCCACCGACGCAGCGGGCGGTGGTGGTCCTGCGCTACTACGAGGACCTCCCCGAAGCCCGGGTGGCCGAGTTGCTGGGCTGCTCGGTGGGGACCGTGCGCAGCCGTACCCATCGAGCTGTGAAGCGACTGCGCGACCTGCTGCCGGACGTCGACATGCTGGAGGTACGGCGATGACCGAACCCTTCGAGCACCTCATCCGCTCCACCCTCACCGACCTGGCCGAGGAGGCACCGATCGTGCATGACCAGTTGAGCCGAGCGGAACGGCGGGTGCGCAACAGACGTCGCGCCACTGTGGCAGTGGGGGCGGCGAGCACCCTGGCGGCGATCCTGATCGCCACTCCGCTCGCCCTCGCCGCGACCGGCTCGGACGGGCCTCCCCCGGCCGTGCCCAGTCCGGCCGGTCCGGCGCCCGTGCCCAGCCCACCCGTACCAACCCCGTCCGCGCCCACCGCGGTGCCGACGGCCGAGCCGAGCCCCGGTGGCGCGGACGCGAATCCGTCTGGCCCGCCCGGCGTACCGGAACGGCCGACGGTCTCGCCGACCCCGTTGACCACGCCGGGCGTACCAGGCAAGCCGGGGGCACCGGGTGTGCCGGCCGGACCGACCGCCTCACCAAGCCCGTCGAATCCGCCGGGCCCGCCCGGTGTGCCGGGCCGACCGACGGTGTCGCCGACGCCGTTGCGCTGACCAGGACCGGTCCGGTCGGTGGTTTCCTCGCGCCGGCCGGACCCGACCGTCCCACTGTCATCGCCGGTCACGGTGGCGCCGGTCACGCCACTGGCCTCCCGAGCCGGGGGGAACCGGTCCGAGATTCCGGTCACCCTCTCGCGCCATTCAGCGGTCCCGGCGAGCGTCACGCCCCGCGATGACCAGCGGGCACCGGCCACCGAATTTGTCGAGGCCGGCACGCCCGCTCATCCTTGGGCCATGACCGATCCCGGACGCCCGAGGCGCCAGCTGCGGGGGCGACGATGAGCACCGCCATGGCCCGGGTGCCCGACTCCCTCCGGGGGCAGATCGTCACGCCCGGCGACCGCCGGTACGCGCAACTGCGCTCGACGTACACCAGGTCGGCGTCACCGGCCGCGGTCCTGCTGCCGAAGACCACAGAGCAGGTCGTCGACGCGCTGCGCTACGCGCGGGAGCAGCGGCTGCCCATCGCGGTCCGCAGCGGCGGGCACGGCCTCTCCGGAGCCTCGTCCAACAACGGTGGGGTCGTCATCGACCTGTCCATGCTCAACCGGGTTCAGGTGATCGACGAGCGGGCCGGGCTGGTCCGGGTCGAGGCCGGTGCCCGCTGGGCGAACGTGGCGAAGGCGCTGGCCCCGTACGGCCTGGTGATCAGCTCGGGTGACTACGGCGGCGTCGGCGTCGGCGGCCTGGCCACCGGCGGTGGTGTCGGCTGGCTGGTCCGCGGCCACGGTCTCACCATCGACCGGGTCCGCGCCGTCGAGGTGGTGCTGGCGGACGGAACGCTGGTACGCGCGGACGCCGACCACGAGCCGGAGCTGTTCTGGTTGGTCCGCGGCGCCGGGGCCGGCGCGGGCATCGTGGTGGCCTTCGAGATCGCAGCGGTCGAGCAGCGCAACGTCGGTGTCGCGCAGCTCGTCGTCGAGGCGCATCCGGACGGCCGCACCGTCCGCGAGTGGACGAGCTACCTCACCCAGGCGCCACGGGAGCTGTCGGCGGCCGCCGTGGTGTTCGCCGAGGGTCGATCGGTCCTCATGTCCATCACCGCGGTGGTCGCCGCCGAGAGCCTGCGCCGGGCCCGGCCGGCGGTGGAGCCGCTGCTCGCCATCGGCAAGGTGCTCGAACACCGGACCGACCTGCTGCCCTACCCGACGCTGGTACCGACCGCGCACCTCAACCCCAACGTCGGGCAGCAGCGTGGCACGACCACGAACGGTCTGTTCACCTCGCTGGACGACGCCGGGGCGCGGGCCGTGACTCGGGCGGTGACCGGGCCGGGGCGGGCGGTGATCCAGCTCCGCTCGTTGGGCGGCGCTGTCAACGACGTCGCCTCCGACGCGACCGCGTACCCGCATCGCCACCAGGACACGCTGATCGTGGCCTCGGTGTTTCCGCCGCAGGCCGACGCCGCGTTCAACGCCGCCTGGCGGGCCGCCGGAGCCCGCGCCGACGGCGCGTACGTCAACTTCGAGAGCCGGCCGGACCCGGCCGCCTTCGCCCGGATCTACCCGGGCGAGACCGGGGCCCGGGTTCGGCGGCTGTGGAAGCGGTACGACCCGGACGGTGTGTTCCGATCGGCCCTGCTGACCGGCCAGCCACACCGCGCCACCCAGCCGAGCCGAGCCGCACAGCCGAGCCAGTCGAGCCAGTCGAGCCGATCCGGCCAGCCGAGCCCATCCGGCCAGGCGGGCCGATCGGGCCAGCCGCACCGGCGGCGTCGACGCCCCCGTTGACCGGCTCGCCGCGTACCGGCACACCCAGGTCCGATTCCCGCCAGCCGATGACCGGCCGAGCGGGGCATCATCGGTGACATGGAGATGGACTTCGAGCGGTGTTACCGGGCCGTCGACAGCCGTGACCAGCGGTTTGACGGCTGGTTCTACACCGGTGTGACGTCCACCGGGATCTACTGCCGGCCGTCCTGCCCGGCGATCACGCCCAAGCGGCAGAACGTCCGGTTCTTCCCGTCCGCCGCCGCCGCGCAGGGCGCCGGGCTGCGCGCCTGCCGCCGCTGCCGGCCGGACGCCGCGCCCGGCTCACCGCTCTGGGACGTCCGCGCGGACGTGGTCGGTCGGGCGATGCGGCTGATCGCCGACGGGGTCGTCGACCGGGACGGCGTACCGGGGTTGGCTTCCCGGCTGGGCTACACCGAGCGGCACCTGCACCGGATGCTGCGCGCCGAGATGGGTGCCGGGCCGCTCGCGCTGGCCCGGGCCCAACGCGCTCAGACCGCCCGGATCCTGATCGAGACGACCGACCTGGCGATGGCCGAGATCGCGTTCGCCGCCGGCTTCGGCAGCGTGCGGCAGTTCAACGACACGCTTCGCGAGGTGTACGCGAGCGCACCGTCGGACCTGCGCACTGCCCGTGGCCGCCAGCAGGCGCCGGCCGGGGCGGGGACCATCTCGCTCCGGCTGGCGTACCGCCCGCCGCTGCACGCCCGGGCGCTGCTGGACTTCCTCGCGGTGCGGGCGTTGCCCGGCGTGGAGGCGGTCCGCGACGGGACGTACCACCGGGGTCTGCGGTTGCCGCACGGCACCGGCCAGGTGGCGCTGACCCCGACGGACGGGCACGTGGCGGCGACGTTGCGGCTGGCCGACCTGCGCGACCTGGCGCCGGCGGTGGCCCGCTGCCGCCGGTTGCTCGACCTGGACGCGGACCCGGCGGCCATCGACGCCACGCTGGCCGCCGACCCGGCGCTGGCACCGGCGATCACCGCCGAACCCGGCATCCGCGTCCCCCGTGCCGTCGACGGCTTTGAGCAGGCCGTCCGCGCCATCATCGGCCAGCAGGTCTCGGTGACCTCGGCAAGAACAACCCTCACTCGCCTCCTCACCACCCACGCTCGCGTTGATCATGAGGTTGACGTGGTCGAAGAAGATCGAATCCCAGGTCAACCTCATGATCAACGCGATGAGCTGCGGGGGTTCCTGAGCGCGGAGGACCTGTTGGTCCTGCCGGACCCGGCGTTCGGGATGCCGGTGGGGCGGCGGGAGGCTCTGCGGGGGTTGGCTCGGGCCGTGGTGGACGGATCCGTCGACCTCGCCGCAGGGGTGGATCGGGAGGAGGCCGTTCGGCGGCTGCTCGCGCTGCCCGGCATCGGCCCGTGGACCGCCAACTACCTGGCCATGCGCGCCTTCGGCGACCCGGACGTCCTCCTCAGCTCCGACCTCGCGGTCCGGCGCGGCGCCGCGGCGCTCGGCCTGCCCGACACCCCACAAACCCTCGACACGTACGCCGAGCGTTGGCGTCCCTGGCGGTCCTACGCCACGATCAGACTCTGGAGAGCGGCATGAACATCGACAGCACCGTCCTGAGCACACCGGCCGGCCCACTGAGCATCCTCGCCGGCCCTGACGGTGACGTACGGGCGGCCGGCTTCACCCCCGACCCGGCGGTGCTGCTGCCCCTGGTCCATCCGGCCCTGCGGGCACCGCTACGGGAGCGGGCCGACCTCGGCCCGGTCAGTGCGGCGGTCCACTCCTACCTGGACGGTGACCTCGCGGCCATCGACACGGTGCCGGTGCGTCAACGCACCGGTGGCGAGTTCATGGCGCACGCCTGGCAGGTGCTGCGCGAGGTCCCGCCGGGCACCCCGGTCACCTACACCGGGTACGCCGCGCTGGCCGGTCGACCACCGGCGGTCCGAGCCGCTGCGGCTGCCTGCGCCCGGAACGCGGCAGCCCTCTTCGTGCCCTGCCACCGGGTTCTGCGCACCGACGGCACGCTCGGTGGCTACCGCTGGGGGCTGGACGTGAAGAAGTGGCTTCTCGGTCATGAGCGACGCTTGACAACAAGCTGACAGGAGCACCGACACTCATTGACGCTACCGTCTGGTAGTGCCTGTGGAGAGCGACGGCGACCCGGCCGCCCGGGCCGCCGCGGGCACCCACCCCGTGCACAACCTCTGGCGGCTTCGCCCCTACCTGCGCCCGTACGCCGCCAAGTTCGCCTGGCTGCTCGTCGCGGGTCTCGCCGGCACCGCGGCCGGGATCGCCGTACCGCTGGTCGTGCAGCGGGTCGTGGACGGGCCGGTGGCCCGACACGAACCGGCCGGGCTGCTCCAGCTCGGCGGCCTGGCCCTGCTGCTCGGCGTGGTCGAGGCGGTGCTCATCTTCATCCGCCGGTGGGTCCAGTCGTCCTCGGCGGTGGGCATGGAGGCGGCGCTGCGCGCCGACGTCTACGCCCACCTGCAACGGCTGCCGACCAGCTTCCACGACCGCTGGCAGTCCGGCCAGTTGCTCTCCCGGATCACCAGCGACCTGTCGGTGATCCGCCGGTTCCTCTCCTTCGGCGTCTTCTTCCTGGTGCTCAACCTGACCACGTACGTGGTCGTGGTGGTGCTGCTGATCAACCTGCACGCGGCGCTCGGGGTGCTGGTCGCGGCCAGCGCGGTGCCGCTGCTGCTGATCAGTCGCCGGTTCGGCCGGCACTACCACGCCGCGTCCCGCCGGATGCAGGACCAGCAGGGCGACGTGGCGACGCTGGTCGAGGAGACCGCACAGGGCCTGCGCACCATGAAGGCGTACGGGCGGGGGCCCGAGCTGGCCGCTCGCTTCGCCGGTGCGGCCCGGCGGCTGCACGACACGGGCGTCGGCAAGGGGCGGCTACTGGCGAACACCTCGGCGCTGCTCGACCTGGTACCCAACGTGACCCTGGGCGTGGTGCTGGCGGCCGGGGCGGCCGCCGCCGCGCACGGCGCGCTCACCATCGGCGAGCTGGTCGCGTTCGTCAGCCTCCAACTGATGCTCATCTGGCCGGTGCAGTCACTGGGCTGGATCATCGCCAACGGCCAGGAGGCGGCCACCGCCGCCGACCGCATCCAGGAGGTGCTGGACACTCCACCGGAGATAGTGGATTCCGCCGACGCTGTCGCGTTGCCGCGCAACGCGGTGCACGGTCGGTTGCGCTTCGAGCGGGTCGCGTTCAGCTATCCGGGTGCCACCACCGGGGTGCTGCGCGAGATCGACCTGACCATCGAGCCGGGCGAGACGCTGGCACTGGTCGGCGCCACCGGCTCCGGCAAGAGCACGCTGCTCTCCCTGGTGCCCCGGCTGCACGACGTGACCACCGGCCGGATCACCCTGGACGGGCACGACCTGCGCGAGCTGCGGCTGGCCTCGCTGCGTCGGCTGGTCGGCGTGGCGTTCGAGGAGCCGACGCTCTTCTCCATGTCGGTGCGGGAGAACCTCACCCTGGGCCGCCCGGACGCCGACGACGACGAGATCCGCGCGGCCCTCGCGCTGGCCCAGGCCGACTTCGCGTACGACCTGCCCTGGGGGTTGGCGACCCGGGTGGGCGAGCAGGGGTTGTCCCTCTCCGGCGGGCAACGGCAACGGCTCGCGTTGGCACGGGCCGTGCTCGGACGACCGGCGGTGCTGGTGCTGGACGATCCGCTCTCCGCTCTCGACGTGCACACCGAGGCCCTGGTCGAAGCGGCGCTGCGGCGGGTTCTGCGCGACAGCACCGCGCTGCTGGTGGTGCACCGGCCGTCGACGATCGCGCTGGCCGACCGGGTCGCCCTGCTGGAGGACGGACGGATCACGGCGACCGGCCGGCACTCCGACCTGCTGGCCACCGTCCCGGCGTACCGGGCGCTGCTCGCCGCCGAGCCGCCCGCCGGGCAGCCACCTCCGGCCGGGGCCAGCGGCCCGAGTTCGTCGCCTTCGGACGGGTGGGGGCTGGTGCGCTCGTGAGGGTGCCGGAGCAGGCCGACCCACCTCCCGAGGAGGAGCCCGAGCTCAACCGCTGGCGCGGAACCGCCACCGACCCGGAGGCCGACCGCAGTCGAGCTGAGGACACCAGCCCCGAGGCGGTGGCCCGGCTACGCCGGCTCAGCCGAACCCTGCTGGGCGACCTGCTCCGCCCGCATCGGCGGCGTCTCGCCGCGGCGGTCGCCCTGCTGCTGGCCCAGAACGCCGCCGCGATGGCCGGCCCGTACCTGGTCATGATCGGCATCGACCGGGCCATCCCGCCGTTGCGCGCCGGCGAGGCCAGCCCGCTGGTTACCGTCGCCGGGGCGTTCGCGGTGGCCGCGGTGACCGAGTACGCGGCCCGCCGCGGTTTCCTCACCATCTCCGCCCGGATCGGCCAGGCCGTCCTGCTCGACCTGCGGCAGCGGGTGTTCGGGCACTTCCTGCGGCTGTCGGTGGGCTTCCACGAGCGGTACACGTCCGGCCGGATGGTCTCCCGGCTCACCAGTGACCTGGACTCCATCGCGGAGCTGGTCGACGGTGGGATCGACAGCCTGGTGCTGGCCGGGCTCTCCATCCTGTCGGTGGCCGCCATCCTGCTGTGGCTGGACCTGCCGCTGGCGGCCGTGACGCTGCTCGCCTTCCCTTTCCTGTTCTGGCTCTCCCGCTGGTTCGCCCGGTCGTCGGCCAGCGCGTACCGACGGACCCGGGACGCGGTCGCGCTGGTCATCGTGCACTTCGTCGAGTCGATGCGGGGCATCCGGGCGGTGCAGGCGTTCCGCCGGGAGCCTCGCAACCAACGGATCTTCGTGGCGCTCGGCGACGACTACCGGCGGAGCAGCCTGCACGCGTTCCGGCTGATCGCCACGTACTCGCCAGCGATCAAGCTGATCGGCAACGTCACAGTGGCGGCGGTGCTCTGCTACGGCGGATGGCGGGTGCTCGGCGGACAGACCGAGATCGGTGTGCTCGCCGCGTTCCTGCTCTACCTACGCCGCTTCTTCGAGCCGATGCAGGAGCTGAGCCAGTTCTACAACTCGTTGCAGTCGGCCACCGCCGCACTTGAGAAGCTGGCCGGGGTGCTCGACGAACGACCGGCCGTCGCCGAACCGGCCCGGCCCACACCGCTGCCGACCGGTCCCGGCCGCGGCGAGTTGATCTTTTGCTCGGTCGGCTTTGGCTACCGGGCCGACACCCCGATTCTCTGCCGGCTGGAGCTGATAGTTCCGGCCGGGCAGACCGTGGCGCTGATCGGCCCCACCGGGGCGGGCAAGTCGACGATCGCCAAGTTGGTCGCCCGGTTCCACGACCCCGACACCGGCACGGTACGGCTGGACGGGGTCGACCTGCGTGACGTACGCGACGCCGACCTGCGCCGCGCGGTGGTGCTGGTGACGCAGGAGAACCACCTGTTCAGCGGGACCGTCGCGGAGAACATCAGGTTCGGTCGCCCGGGGGCCGACGACGCCGCCGTCCAGGCCGCCGCGCGGGCGATCGGGGCGCACGACTTCATCGCCGCACTACCCGAGGGGTACGCCACTCAGGTGCACCGGCGCGGCGGCCGGCTCTCCGCCGGCCAGCGGCAGCTGGTCGCGTTCGCCCGCGCGTTCC
This sequence comes from Micromonospora sp. NPDC049089, assembly GCF_040648775.1. Taxonomy (NCBI): domain Bacteria; kingdom Bacillati; phylum Actinomycetota; class Actinomycetes; order Micromonosporales; family Micromonosporaceae; genus Micromonospora; species Micromonospora sp. NPDC049089. Next base: position 3,015 of record NZ_JBEZEH010000082.1, on the reverse strand, counting down.
TGGCCGACCCGACAGTGCTGATCCTGGACGAGGCGACGTCGTCGCTGGACGTGCCGACGGAACGTCTGGTGCAGCGGGCACTCGGCACCATCCTGCGCGACCGCACCGCACTGGTGATCGCACACCGTCTGTCCACAGTGGAGACCGCTGACCGGGTGCTCGTCCTCGACGGCGGAAGGGTCGTCGAGGACGGCCCGCCGGCCGTGCTCGCCGAGGCCGACGGCCGGTACGCCGCCCTGCACCGCCAGTGGCGTGACTCGCTGATCTGACCGGGCCGCCCCACCGAGGCCACGACCGCCGGCCGGTGTGTTCGGTCGCAACTCCGTCGCCCCGCAGCCGGTAGGTGCCTACGATCGCAGGATGACCGATACGGCGAGGACGGCCCGCGCCGGCGTTCCCGAGCGTCCGACCCTGGACGGGCTCGAGGAGAGCTGGGCACGCCGCTGGCAGGAGGAAGGCACGTACGCGTTCGACCGCTCGAAGCAGCGGAGCGACGTGTTCTCGATCGACACCCCACCGCCGACCGTATCGGGCGAGTTGCACATGGGGCACGTCTTCTCGTACACGCACACCGACACCACGGCGCGGTACCAGCGGATGCGCGGCAAGGCCGTCTTCTACCCGATGGGCTGGGACGACAACGGCCTGCCCACCGAGCGTCGGGCGCAGAACGTGTACGGGGTGCGCTGCGATCCGGCGCTGCCGTACGACCCGGTGTGGCGGCCACCGGCGGCTCCGGTCGACGACGCGGCCCGCCGCGACCCCACCCCGATCTCCCGGCGCAACTTCATCGAGCTGTGCGAACGGTTGACCGTCACCGACGAGCAGGCCTTCGAGGCGCTGTGGCGACGGCTCGGGCTGTCGGTGGACTGGTCCCTGACGTACACGACCATCGGCCGGATCGCCCGGACCACCAGCCAACGGGCGTTCGTCCGCAACCTGCGCCGCGGCGAGGCGTACCAGTCGGAGGCGCCGACCCTGTGGGATGTCGGCTTCGCCACCGCTGTCGCCCAGGCGGAGTTGGAGGACCGGGAGCGCCCCGGCGCCTACCACCGGCTGCGGTTCACCGCGGCCGACGGGCGGGAGGTGCTCATCGACACCACCCGGCCGGAGCTGCTACCGGCCTGCGTGGCGCTGGTCTGCCACCCCGACGACGAGCGGTACGCCGACCTGGTGGGCACCACCGTGCGCAGTCCGCTGTTCGACGTCGACGTGCCGGTGTACGCCCATCCCCTCGCCGAACCCGGCAAGGGCACCGGTGTCGCGATGGTCTGCACGTTCGGTGACCTGACCGACGTGACCTGGTGGCGTGAGCTGGGGCTGGACACCCGGGTGGTGATCGGCCGGGACGGTCGGTTGCTCCCCGAGCCGCCGCATGGGGTGCCGGCCCAGCCGTACGCGGCGCTGGCCGGGCAGACCGTCAACGCCGCCCGTCGGGAGATCGTCGGGATGCTCGCCGACGCCGGTGACCTGATCGGCGAGCCGCGTCCGATCACCCACCCGGTCAAGTTCTACGAACGCGGCGACCGGCCACTGGAGATCGTGTCGACTCGACAGTGGTATCTGCGCAACGGCGGCCGGGACGAGGGGCTGCGAGCCACGCTGCTGGGCAGAGGCGAGCAGCTGCACTGGGTGCCGGCGCACATGAAACACCGCTATGACAACTGGGTGGGCGGCCTCAACGGGGACTGGCTGGTCAGCCGTCAGCGCTTCTTCGGTGTGCCGGTGCCGGTGTGGTACCGGCTCGACGACACTGGCGAGCCGGACTGGTCCCACCCTCTCACGCCGGACGAGTCCGCGCTGCCGGTCGACCCGTCGAGCGATCCGGCGCCCGGTTACGACGAGTCGCAACGCGGCCGACCGGGCGGCTTCATCGGCGACCCGGACGTTCTGGACACCTGGGCCACGTCCTCGGTGACCCCGCAGATCATCGGTGGCTGGGAGACCGACCCGGACCTGTTCGCCCGGGTCTTCCCGATGGACCTCCGCCCGCAGGGGCAGGAGATCATCCGGACCTGGCTCTTCGACACGGTGGTCCGCTCGCACTTCGAGCACGGGGTGCTGCCCTGGCGGGACACCGTGCTCTCGGGCTGGATCCTCGACCCGGACCACAAGAAGATGTCCAAGGCCAAGGGCAACGTGGTCACCCCGCTGGCGCTGCTGGAGCAGCACGGCTCCGACGCGGTGCGCTACTGGGCGGCCAGCGGCAAGCCCGGCATGGACCTGGCCTTCGACCCGGCGCAGATCAAGGTCGGCCGGCGACTGGCCACCAAACTGCTCAACGCGTCCAAGTTCGCGCTCGGGCTGGGCGCCGCCGACGCGTTGCGCGCCCCGACGACCGCACCACTGGACCGGGCCATGCTCGCCGAACTGGCCACCGTGGTCACCGCCGCCGGCACCGCCTTCGACTCGTACGACCACACGGCGGCCCTTCAGGTCACCGAGGCGTTCTTCTGGCGGTTCTGTGACGACTACATCGAGCTGGTCAAGGAGCGGGCCTACGGCACCGGCCCGGCGGCGGACTCCGCACGGGCGGCGCTGGCCTCGGCGCTGTCGGTGCAGCTGCGATTGTTCGCCCCGGTGCTGCCGTACGTGACCGAGGAGGTCTGGTCGTGGTGGCGGTACGGCTCGGTGCACCAGGCGCCGTGGCCCACCACCTACGAGGTGAGCCGGACGATCGAGGGCTCGGGTGACCCGGCGCTGCTGCGGCTCGCCGGTGACGCGTTGAGCCAGGTGCGACGGGCCAAATCCGAGCGGAAGCTGTCGATGAAGGCGGAGGTGCCGTTGGCGGAGGCGCTCGGCCCGGCGGCGCTGCTGGAGCAGCTCACGCTGGTCGCCGACGACCTACGGGCGGCGGGCCGGATCGGCAAACTCGACCTGCTCCCGGACCGTACCCCGGAGTTGGTCATCGCCTGCGCCTTCTGACCTGCCGGGGGGGGGGGGGGGGGCCGGGGGGGGGGGGGCGGCGGCGGGGGGGGCCGCGCCCGGCCGGCGGCGCCGGCGCCGCGTCGCGAC
>NZ_JBEZEH010000081.1:0-27792 GCF_040648775.1 Micromonospora sp. NPDC049089 | reverse complement strand
GCGGGCGGGCCGAGAGCCCCCGCCCGCGCCACCGGTCGCCCTCGTTCGACGTTCGGTCAGCCGGCCATACCCGCCTTCAGCGCGGTCCCCAGCAGCACGGCGCGCCGGGCGGTCAGCGCGCAGGCCCCGAGCGCCACGGCGTCCGGGGCGATCTCCCCGTTGTTGCTGGTGTGCGAGGGACCGTACGGGTTGCCGGCGATGAACTGACTGGTGTCGGTGTAGCCCGGGGTGACCACCACACCGCCCCAGTGGTAGAAGACGTTGAAGAGCGAGGTCAGCGTGGTCTCCTGCCCCCCGTGCGAGGTCGCCGTCGAGGTGAAGGCGGAGTAGACCTTGTTGGCCAGCGCGCCCTGGGCCCAGAGCGGGCCGGTCGTGTCGATGAACTGCTTCAACTGCGCGGCGATCATGCCGTACCGGGTCGGCGCGCCGAGGATCACCACGTCGGCCCAGGCCAGGTCGTCGATCATCGCCTCGGGCACGTCCTGGGTCTCCAGGTGGTGCGCCTGCCATCCGGAGTTGGAGCGGATCGCCTCGTCCGGCGCCAACTCGCGCACCTTGCGCAGGCGTACCTCGGCACCGGCGTCCCCGGCGGCCTCACACACGGCCTGCGCCATCTGGTACGTGATGCCGGTGGCGCTGTAGTAGATCACCGCTACCTTGGTCTGGGCAGCCATCAGAGTGTCCCCTTCTCGTCTCGGATCAGCTCCCGCGACTACCCGCTGCGGACGCGCTCTAACGACAGCCTCCGGGGCCGCCGGCTACCGGTACGCCGGCTCAAGTTTTCCGCAACTTCCCGGTCGTTCCGGCCCGCCGCCAGGCCCGGACGACGATCCTGGTGCCATCGGTGCCGGCGGGATCGAGCCGCCGCCCCGCACCGGGCACCTGAACGGGGGATCGCGCTCCGCCGGCAATGGCGCTGGCGTAGCGCGATCAGGGGACGATCACCGCTCCCACGCTCCAGCTCAGAGGACCAGGGTCGCCATCAGCCGGTCCAGCTCGGCCGCCGGGTCGGCGGTGAGACCGGTGTGCACCGGCCCGGTCTGGATCATCGTGCTGCGCGGCGCGGCCAGCCAGTGGAACCGCTCGCCGAGGCGCATCCGGGTCGCCGGCCCGTCACCGGAGCAGGTCCGGTCCCAGGAGTCGAGCACCGCGGCCACCGCCGGCAGGTCGACGTCGGGCGCCAGCGCGCGCACCCGGTCGGCGTCCAGGTGCGTCCGCGCGGCCAGGAAGTCACGCTGCTGGCAGTAGAGCAACACCCCGACGTTGATCTGCTCACCGCGTTCGATGCGGGGCACGAGCCGGATCAGCGCGTACTCGAAGGGTTGCCTCATGCCCCGCTCCCCGATGGCAGCCAGTCGGCCGTGCGGGCGACCCGGCGGGACAGGTGATCCAGGTACGCGCCGCGCGCCGCGTCGGCCGTCTCGAAGTCGGCGGCGGTCAACCACTCCCCCGGCACCAGGGCCAGCACCTCGGTGAGCAGCTCCGGGGTGACCTGGGGGGCCAGTTCGGCGTCGGCCTCGGCCAGCCGCGACGCGTACGGCGCCAGCACGTGGTCCTCCGCGCGGTAGGCACGGTGCACGGCGGCCTCGGCCCGCGGCCAGTTGTGGTGGAAGTACAGCGACGCGCCGTGGTCGATGAGCCACAGCTCCCGGTGCCAGACGAGCAGGTTCGGGTTGCGCCAGCTCCGGTCGACGTTCTCCACGTACGCGTCGAACCAGAGCACCCGGGAGGCCAGCGCCGGGTCGACCGGGTGCGCCACCGGGTCGAAGCCCAACGCCCCGGGCAGGAAGTCCATCCCGAGGTTGGCGCCGCCGCTGCTGCGCAGCAGCTCCTGTACCTCCTGGTCGGGCTCGGCCCGCCCGATCACCGGGTCGACGTCGAGGACCACCAGCGGCGGCACCCGTAACCCCAGCCGGCGCGCCAGCTCACCGCAGATCACCTCGGCGATCAGCGCCTTGGGCCCCTGCCCGGCGCCTCGGAACTTCGCCACGTAGGTGCCCAGGTCGTCGGCCTCCACCACGCCCGGCAGCGACCCACCCTCGCGCAGCGGGGTGACGTAACGGATCGCGGTGACCTGGCGGAGCACGCCGCCCACCCTACTGTGGCCGGCCGGGACGGGTGGCGGGCCGGCCCAGACCGGCACGCGCGGGTCAGTCGAGCTTGTCGCGCAGCTTGTCGACCTGGGTCTGCAGGCGGTCCACAGCGTTCTCGTTGTTGACGAACGTGGTGATACCCGCGGCCAGGCCGAGCCCGATCAGCACGGCCAGGATGCTGAGCACCAGGCCGCCGATCGACACGCCACGACCGGTGACCCCGGGTCGACGCGCCATCTTGAGGCCGACGATGCCCAGGATGATCCCGATGATGCCGAGCACCAACCCCAGCCAGGCGAGGATCGCCGTCAACACGCTGAACAGAGCGGCCACCCCGAACACCAGGGCGAAGGTCGCCGCGGCGCTCGTCTTCGCGCGGGCGTCCCCCCGATGGCCCCGGGACCCGGCCGTTACGCCGGCGCCCCGCGCCGGCTCGCTTGCGGCAGTCATGAGATTCCCTTCCGTACGCGCGGCGCGCGCACTTCCGGCGAGCCGCATTCCCCCGACGACCGCCGTTACGCCTCCCACCAGCAGGAGTGTCGGTGCCCGGCCCTAGGCTGGCCGCCCGGCCACGAAAAGGAGCGCAGGATGCCTGTCGACCTCAGCGCGGCCGACGCGCTGGCGCTGCGGATGACCAGCCTGCTGCTGCGCCCGCACCCGAGCACCCGCCCCGGCACCGTCGCCGAGGTGGTCGAGTGGTTCGGCGCGATGCAGGCACAGGATCTGGCCAGCGGGCTGTGGTCGCTGGGCGCCCGGCTACCCGGTCACGGCATGGCCGACGTGCAGGCGGCGTTGGAGCGGCGTGAGGCGCTGCGTACCTGGCCGATGCGGGGCACCGTGCACCTCGTTCCGCCCGCCGATGCCCGCTGGATGCTGGAGGTGACGGGCGTACGGTCCCTGGCCGGCGTGGCGACCCGGCGGGCGCAGCTGGGGCTGACCGAGGCCGACGCGGACCGGGCGGTGGACGTCCTCGGCACCGCGTTGGCCGGCGGTGGTCGACTCACCCGCGCGCAGTGCCTCGCCACCCTGCGGGCGGCCGGCCTTGGCACCGACGGGCAACGTGGCTACCACCTGCTGTGGTATGCGAGCGTGCGCGGCGTGACCTGCGTGGCGCCGAACATCGGGACCGAGCAGACCTTCGCCCTGCTCGACGAGTGGGCACCCACGTCCCACCGGCTGGAGCGGGACGAGGCGTTGGCAGTGCTCGCCCACCGATACGTTCGCGGGCACGGCCCGGTCACCGACCGCGAGTTCGCCGGGTGGAGCGGCCTCACAGTGACCGACGCCCGGCGCGGTCTGGCCGCCGCCGACGACGCGCTGAGCACGGTACGCGTCGACGGCACCGCGATGTACGTCGACGCGGCCCTGGCCGACGCGCCACGCACCACGCCGGACGACGTGTTGGCGCTCCCCGGCTTCGACGAGTACCTGCTCGGCTACCGGGACCGCACGTTGATGCTCGACCCCGCCCACCAGGCGGCCGTCGTGCCGGGCAACAACGGCATCTTCCAGGCCACAGTGGTCCGCGCCGGTCGGGTGGTGGGCGTGTGGAAACGCAAGATCGGCCGCACGGCGGTCACTGTGACGATCCAGCCGCTCACGACGCTCGACGCCGCCGCGCGGGCCCGGGTGGAGCAGGCACTCGGGCGTTACGCCGAATTCCTCGGGCTGCCGGCCCGCTTCGACTGGCTGACCTGACCCGGCGGCGTCACCGCTGCGGCGGCGCCGGGTCGGCCGGTCGTGGGCGGGCGGCGCTGAGCAGGTCGACGATCCGGGCCACCCGGGGGTCCGCGCGGATCTGCGCCACGCTGGCCGGCAGCGGCAGCCGCCAGTTCGGATACTCGTCGACAGTGCCCGGCATGTTGGGTTGGCGCACCTCGCCCAGCACGTCGTAGAGGGAGACGCCGAGCAGCCGGGTCGGGCTGGCCGCGAGTGCGGCGTGCATCGCCACCACCACCTCGCCGTCGTCGGGTGCGCCAGTCGCATCGGGCAACGCCGAATCGGCATTCGTCCTTTGCTCTGCACCCGCGGAGGCGACAGTACCGGTCGGTGGCCGCGAGGTCGGCTCGGGCAGCAGGTTCTCGGCGCGCAGCATGCCCAGCAACCGGTCCCGGTCGGCGGCGGCGCGGGCCCGCTCCACCGCCACGTCGGTGCCGAGCAGCTTCAGCTCGTCGCGCACCCGCACGTGCTCACCGGTCAGGAAGCCCGGCGCGGTGGGCAGGTCGTGGGTGGAGATGGTGGCGAGGGCGTTACGCGGCCACCGGGCCGGCGGGACGAAGTCACCGGCCTCGTCGCGCGCGAACCACAGCACCGTCGAGCCGAGCATGTTGCGCCCCCGCAAACCTCGGGTCACCGCCGGTTGGACAGTGCCGAGATCCTCACCGACCACCACCGCGCCGGCCCGGTGCGCCTCCAACGCGAGGATGCCCAGCATCGCCTCGGCGTCGTAGCGCACGTAGGTGCCCTCGGCCGCACCGCCGCCTGGCGGCACCCACCACAGTCGCCACAGACCGGCCACGTGGTCGACCCGCAGGCCACCCGCGTGCCGCAGGACGCGGCGCAGCATGTCCCGGTACGCGGCGTACCCGGTTGCGGCGAGGCGGTCCGGGCGCCACGCGGCGAGCCCCCAGTCCTGGCCGAGCTGGTTGAAGTCGTCCGGTGGCGCGCCGACCCGCACGCCCTGGGCCAGCACGTCGGCGAGCTGCCACCCGTCCGCGCCGCCCGGGTCGATGCCGACGGCCAGGTCGTGCACGACACCGACCGGCATCCCCGCCGAGCGGGCCGCCGCCGTGACGGCGTCGAGCTGCTCGTCGCAGAGGTGTTGCAGCCAGGCGTGGAAGGCGACCCGGTCGGCGAGATGCCGACGCTGCTCGGCGACCGCCGGGGCGTCCGGGTGGTGCAGTTCCGCCGGCCAGGCCCGCCAGTCGTTGCCGTGCCGCTCGGCGAGCGCGCACCAGGTGGCGAAGCTGGTCAGCGCCGGGTCCGCGCCAAGGTCCACCGGCTGGGCGTACGGGTGCAGCAACTCCAGCGCGCGCCGCTTGGCGGCCCACACCTCGTCGTAGTCGATCAGGGGCCCCCGGTCGGGGCGCAGCGCGTCGACCACCGCCCGGGTGGCCGGCTCCGCCGCCCGGTACGCGGCGGTGTCGCTGACCCGCAGGTAGAGCGGATTGACGAAGCGTCGACTGGCCGGCGAATACGGTGAGGTGGCCACCGGGTGCGCCGGCCCGACCGCGTGCAGCGGGTTGAGCAGCACCAGCCCCGCCCCGTTGGCACCGGCCCACCCGGTGAACTCGGCGAGATCACCGAGGTCTCCCATGCCCCAGGATTGCTCCGACGTGAGCGCGTAGAGCTGGAGCATCCACCCCCAGCTCGACGGCGGCACCGGCAGCCGACGCGGCACCACCACCAGTGTCACCTCGCGGTCGGCGCAGGCCAGCCGGTGCCAGCCCAGCGGCAGGTCGGCCGGCAGTTCGCCGTCGACAGCGCGGCGGCCACCGTCCTCCAGGGTCACCATCCCCGGGCCGGGCAGCGCCCGGCCGCGACCGTGGGTGAGCACGACCGTCTCCGGCAGGGCGTTCCGGTCGACCGCACGGGCGGCGGCGAGCGCGTCGGCGATCGCCGACGGGCTGGTGGCGTCCACACCGAGCAGCCCCAGCACACCGACCACTGTCCGCGGTGCGACCTCGACGCGGCGGTGCCGCCAGTCCTCGTACCAGGTGGAAACACCGTGCGCGTTGGCCAGCGCGGCCAATCGTCGGTCCATGTGCCCCCCGCTCCACGACGCGACCTACGACCACCCTGCCACGCCCACCCGAACCCCGCAGAACACGCACCCCCACCCCCCGCCGCGCCGATCTTGCACTTTCTGTCGCGACACAAGGTGCATTCCACCTGTATCGACAACCGAAAGTGCAAGATCGGCGGCGTAAGGAGGTCGTCAGTCGGCGAGCGCGCCGGCTGCTCGGCCCTCCTGCAGGGTCAGGTTGCGGCCGTTGGCGGGGTCGAACAGGTGGATCTTCTCCAGGTTGAACCAGACCCGCCGCGTCTGCCCCTCGGCGACCGGGGACTCGGCGGACAACCGGGTCACCAGGTTGCCACCGGCGCCGGCGAAGTCGGCGGCGCCGGCGTCGGCGGCCAACTCCTCCAACTCGGCGGCGCTGGCCTTCTCCCCCTCGACGGTGAAGTAGACGTACTTGTCCGAGCCCATCGACTCGACGATGTCCACCGGCGCCTCGAACTCCATACCCCGCCGACGGGTGTCGTCGTCGACCAGTTCGGCGTCCTCGAAGTGCTCGGGTCGGATGCCGAGGATCAGCTCGCGGGGCGCGTCGGCCGCCTCCAGCTCGCGGCGGATCCGGTCACCGATCGGCACGGTGCCCAGGGCGGTGTGCAGCTCGCCGTCCTGCACGGCGGCGTGCAGGAAGTTCATCGACGGAGAGCCGATGAAGCCGGCCACGAAGAGGTTCTTCGGGTGGTCGTACAGCTCCTGTGGCGGCCCGACCTGCTGCACCGCGCCCCCGCGCATGATCACCACGCGGTCGCCGAGGGTCATCGCCTCGGTCTGGTCGTGGGTGACGTAGACGGTGGTGGTGCCGAGCTGCTTTTGCAGGCGGGACACCACTGTGCGCATCTGCACCCGCAGCTTGGCGTCAAGGTTGGACAACGGCTCGTCCATGAGGAACGCCTTCGGCTGGCGGACGATCGCCCGGCCCATCGCCACCCGCTGACGCTGACCGCCGGAGAGGTTGGCCGGCTTGCGGTCCAGCAACGAGGTCAGCTCCAGCACCTTCGCCGCCTCGTCGACCTTGCGGTCGATGGTCTCCTTGTCGAGCTTCGCCAGTCGCAGCGGGAACGCCATGTTCTCCCGCACTGTCATGTTCGGGTACAGCGCGTACGACTGGAACACCATGGCGATGTCCCGGTCCCGGGGGGCCTTGTCGTTGACCCGCTGCCCGGCGATGCGCAGCTCACCGGAGCTGATGTCCTCCAGCCCGGCGATCATGTTGAGGGTGGTGGACTTGCCGCAGCCCGAGGGCCCGACCAGGATCACGAACTCGCCGTCGGCGATCTCCAGGTCGACGTCCTGCACGGCGACGGTTCCGTCCGGGAAGCTCTTGCTCACCTTGTCCAGCACGATGTCAGCCATGACTACCCACCTATCCCTTGACCGCGCCGGAGGTCAGACCGGACACGATGCGACGCTGGAAGAAGAGAACGAACAGGATGATCGGAACGGTGATCACCACGGCGGCGGCGCAGATCGCCCCGGTGGGGTCCTCGAACTGCGACGCGCCGGTGAAGAACGACAACGCGGCCGGCACCGTGCGGGACCGCTCGGTCGAGGTCAGCGAGATCGCGAACAGGAAGTCGTTCCAGCAGAAGATGAAGACCAGGATCGCCGTCGTGAACAGCCCGGGCGCGGCCAGTGGCGCGATCACCCGCCGGAACGCCTGCCCCTGGGTGGCGCCGTCCATCTTCGCGGCCTTCTCCAGATCCCAGGGGATCTGCTTGAAGAACGCCGACAACGTGTAGATCGCCAGCGGCAGCGCGAAGGTGATGTACGGCAGGATCAGCCCCAGCCAGGTGTCGAAGATCCCCAGCTGGCGCTCGATCTCGAACAGCGGCGACACCAGTGACACCTGCGGGAACATCGCGATCAGCAGGGAGACACCGACCAGCAGCTTCTTACCGGGGAAGTCCAGCCGGCTGATCGCGTACGCGGCCATCGCGCCGAGTACCACCGCGATCAGCGTGGCGATCAGTGCGATGCCGATCGAGTTGACCAGTGCCCGGACGAACTGGTCGGTGTCGAAGATGGTCCGGTAGTTGTCCAGCGTCCACTCCCGGGGGATGAAGTTCCCGTCGGTGAGGGTCGCCGGCGTCTTGAACGACAACGACGCGATCCACAGCACCGGGACCAGCGCGAAGACGACCACGAGGACGTCGAGCAGACCCCAGCGCAGCTTTGCCCTGGTAGTGGTTTCGACAGCCATGTCAGCGCCTCTCCCCGTCGTCGCTGCCCGGAGCAGCGGTGCCGAACAGCTTCACGAAGACGAAGGCGATGATCGCCACGGTGATGAAGATCAGCACCGACATCGTCGAGCCGATGCCGAGGTTGAGACCCCGGATCAGGTTGTTGTAGGCGAGCATCGACACCGACGACGTCTCGTTGCCTCCGGCGGTCAACACGAAGATGTTGTCGAAGACCCGGAACGCGTCCAGGGTGCGGAACAGCAACGCGACCAGGATCGCCGGCTTCATCACCGGCAGCATCACCTTGGTGAACTTCTGCCAGGCGGTCGCGCCGTCGGTGGAGGCCGCCTTGAGCAGGTCCTCCGGGACCAGCGCCAGTCCGGCCATCAGCAGCAGCGCCATGAACGGGGTGGTCTTCCAGATCTCCGCCAGCATGATGATCGCCAGGGAGCTGGCCCGCTCGGTGAGCGGCGCGCCGTCGCTGAACAGGTCGGCCAGGTAGCCGGTGCCGGGCGTCCAGGCGTACCGCCAGGAGAACGCGGCGACAACAGTGACGATCCCGTACGGAATCAGCGCCGACGTCCGGACCAGGCCGCGCCCGACGATGGTGCGGTGCATGATGATCGCCAGGCCCATGCCGAGCACCAGCTCGATGGCGACGGTGACCACCGTGATCAGCATGGTCACGCCGAACGCGGTCCACCAGAACTCGTTGGTGAGCACTGTGACGTAGTTCTCCAGCCCGATGAACTCACGCTGGTCGGGGAAGCGCAGGTCGAAGCGCTGCAACGACAGCCAGACCGAGTAGATGATCGGGTACGCGGTCACCGCGATCATGACCAGCGCGGCCGGCGCGCAGAGCAGGAGACCGAGCCGGCGTTCGGCCTTCTTGTTCTCGCTCAACGGGGGCTTGCGACGGCTGCCGCGTTGCTTCGGTACGGAGGCGGGCCGCTGGGTTTCCTCGGCGGCGACGTCGGCGCCGGTCGGTGTGGCGTTGATACTCACGGCAGGACCCCCTTGGACTGGAGGGCGTCGGCGATGGCGTCGCGCAGCTCGTCGGCGGTCTGCTGCGGACGAATGTCGGACGGCGGCGACAGGATCGCCGACATCACTGTGGAGATGCTCTGGTAGGCGGGGGTCAGCGGACGCGTCGCCGGTTCCTTCAGCTCCTCCAGGATGGTGTCCTTCATCGGGTACGCCTCGGTCATCTCCGGGTCGTCGAAGACCGCCTCGATGGTCGGCGGCACACCGTCGTTGATGGCGGAGAACTTCTGGTGCTCGGCGCTGCGGATGCACCGGGCCGCCTCGAAGGACTGCTCCGGGTGCTTGGAGTAGGAGCTGACGGCCAGGTTGACGCCACCGATGGTGACCTTGCTGGGGGTGCCCTCGTCGATGCCCGGGATCCGAGCCCAGCCGACCTGCTTGGCCAGGTCCGGGTTCGCCTCCTGGAGAGCCGGGTAGACGAACGGCCAGTTCACCTGGAACGCGCCCTCGCCGGACTGGAACTCCAGCCGAACCGGGTCCTCGGTGGCGTTGCTGAACGACGGCGAGGTCACGCCCGACGTGGCGAACTTCTTCAGCTGCTCCAACGCCCGGACGGTGCCCTCGTCCATCTCGGCCTTCGTACCGTCGTCGTTGAGGATCTTCCCGCCGGCGCTTTCGGCGAGGGTGTTGTAGAGGACGACCAGACCCTCGTACTGCGCGCCCATGGTGAGCACCTGGTACGGCTTGCCCTGGTCCTTGAGCTGCTGGGCCGCGCTGATCATCTGGTCCCAGGTGGTCGGCGGCTGCGGCACCAGATCCTTGCGGTACCAGAGCAGCTGGACGTTGGTGTTCTTCGGCGCCGCGTACAACTTGTCCTTGTAGCGGGCGGTGTCCAACGGGCCGGCGAGGGTGCCCTGCTCGACCTCGGCCTTGTCCTGGCCGGTCCACTCGCGGATCCAGTCGGCGCTGGCGAACTCCTGGGTCCAGGTGACGTCCAGCCCGAGCAGATCCATCCCGCTGTCCTCGGCGGCCAGCCGGCGCACCATCTGCACCCGCTGGTCGTCGGCCTGCCGGGGCAGCACCCGGTAGGCGATTTCGTACCGTCCCTGGGCCTGCGCGTTGCAGTCGTCGACGACCTTCTGCAGGTTCTGCTCGGGCGGGTAGTACAGGTTGATCGTCGGTGGGCCACCAGCGTCGTCCGCGCCGCACGCGGCCAACGGCGCCACGAGTGCCAGCGCGGCGGCCGCCGCGCCCAGCCGTGCTACCGGTCGGCGTCGGTGTCGAGCCGTTTCGGGGTCCGTCATCGCCCTCCCCCTCTCCTCGGCGAAAGACCGGGGAGGGCATCCGTGCCCCGGCGCACGGCGAGACGATCTCCAGCCGGTGAGCTGCGAAAACTCCGGCGTGAACGCTCTGTAGCGGGTACTCTGCCCCACCCGTGAAGCCACGAAACCTGGCTGTAACAGCGGAAGTCCACGCCCGGACCGCCGCCGCCAGCCCGCACCCGAGTGCCACCCGAGGGCCCCGGATACTCCGACGGGGTGCCGCTGATCCACTTTCCGGGATGAAGGACGGCGGGCCGAGCGTCAGCCGCGGGCTCTCGCCCAGGAGAGGAAGCGCTCGGTCATCCGGGCCGGCGGGTGGTCCGGGTGGAGTTGGGTGAGCTGGTTCGTCGCCTCGTGCATCAGGGTGCCGAGGTAGATCAACAGCGCGGTCCGGTGGGCCCGGTACTCCGTCAACAGGGCGAGCTTGGCCGGCTGGCAGGGCCACTCCCGGCCGCAGTTGCGGCACCGCCAGAGCGGGCGCATGGCGACGTGCGGGACGGGCGGCCGGACCACAACCATCACCGCCACCGCACCAAAGGGCTCAGCACATCGTCCTCCTGTAGGTGGGTGAAGGGGCCGCTCCCGCAAGGGGGAGACGGGAGCGACCCCGGGTGCAGGGCCCGCCGCCGCCATTCCGGCCACCAGCGGACCCGCCACTGGTGACAGTGTGGTGATGAGGCGACTACCGTCGATACGTGCTCGCGCCATCCGTGCAGCTCAGCGGCCCAGGTGAGCACCCATGAGGGACACGCCGAGCCAGACTGAGCGAAGGTTGGGGAATCGATGGGGACCGTCACCGACTACGTACTGGAGGAACTGCGCCTGTTCCGCACCCGGCTCGGTCTCAGTCAGGAGGACTTCGGCCGGGGCATCGGCTATTCGGGTTCACACGTCAGCTCGGTGGAGACCGGCGGGCGACCGCCCACGAAGGAATACATGAGGGCGGTCGACACCCACCACCAGACCGACGGACGCTTCCTCCGCATGCTCGACGGGTTGGCCCGGCTCGACGCCGAACCGGCCTGGCTTCGCGAGTGGATCGAGTTCGAGCGGGAGGCGACCACGCTGCGCTGGTTCGAGTTGGCCTACGTGCCGGGCCTGCTCCAGACCGAGCGGTACGCTCGCGCGACGCTGGCCGGTGGCCGGTTCGACCCCGAGGATGTGGACCGCATCGTCGCCTCCCGGCTGGAGCGCCAGGCGATCCTGCAACGCCCGCGCCCGCCGCAGCTCATCGCCGTGCTGGACGAGGCGGTGCTACGCCGGCCGGTGCTCGACCAGCCGGGCCTCATGGTCGAGCAGTGCGAGCACCTGGCCCAGTTGACGGCGGCGGAGCATATCCAGGTGCACATCGTCCCGACGGATGCTGGGATGTACCTGGGAATGGGCGGCCAGTTCATCATCGCCGAGATGCCGGACGGCGAGCGCGTGACCTATGCCGACAACCAGCTCACCGCGCAGATCGTCGATGCGCCAACCGACGTCGCTAAGCTGGCGAAGACATGGGAGATCGTGCGGAACGAGGCGCTCCCCCGCCGGCAGTCAATCGACCTGATCAAGGAAGTGGCGAAGTCATGGGCATGCTGACCCCACAGTGGCGCAAGTCGACCCGGTCCGGTGGCAACGGCGGAGCCTGCGTCGAGGTCGCCGACAACCTGCCGAGCGTGGTGCTGGTGCGCGACACCAAGGACCGCGACGGCGGCACCCTGCACGTCGACCCAACAGCCTGGAAGGCCTTCATCAAGTACGCCAAGCAGCACTAACCGGCCCGGCCCGCCCAAGGCCCGGTCGATCATGGAGTTGTGGTGCCTGGTTTGGGGTTCTGCGGGGACTTTGTCACCCACCACAACTCCTTGATCGACGAGGCGTCGTGCGGGGACTCCCCTCCCAACACGCGCGGGCACCCCTTGGGACCAGGCATGCTGACACGATGATCGCGCGCTTCAAGGACCTCTGCCTGGACGCCAACGACCCGCTCGCACTGGGTGCCTTCTGGGCCCGGATGCTCGACGGGGACGTGGCCGACGCCGGTGACGACGACACCCGGGTGGACCCGCGCTCCGCGCGCTCACCCGCGGAGTCGATCTGGGTGAACAAGGTGCCGGAGCCTCGGGTCGGCAGGACCCGCGTACACCTGGATCTGCGGTTGCCCGGCGCGGACCCGGCGCCGCTGCTCGCGGACGGCGCCCGACTGGTCCGCGAGCCGAACGACGACGGCCGGTGGGTGCTGGCCGACCCGGACGGCAACGAGTTCTGCGCGCTCGCGGCCGACGCCGACAGCCGACCGGGGCCGTTTCAGCTCGTGGTGGACGCGCTCGACCCGGCCGCCCAGGCGACCTGGTGGGCCGGCGTGCTCGGCGGCACCGCCGAGTACGGGTCGACCGACGCGCTGGTGCTCGGGTCTGCCGGCCTGCCCTGGGACCACTGGGTCTTCGACGGGGTCAGCGAGCCCAAGACGGTCAAGAACCGTATGCACTGGGACGTCGAGCTGGCCGAGCCGGAGCCGATGGCGCTGATCGCGGCGGGCGCGACGCTGCTGCGGGAGCCGATCGACGAGGCGCACTGGTGGTGGGTGCTGGCCGACCCCGAGGGCAACGAGTTCTGCGCCTTCGCACCACGCCCCACCGGGTGAACGACCGACTACCCAGCGCGGGCGTCGTCGGCTAGCGTTTTCCTAGCGCCGTAGCTGGCGCGTTCGCCGCCGCCGTCGACACGCCTCCGGCCGACCCATGCCTGCCCGATCGGTTGGTAATCGCGGGAACGTCCCACCGCCGCTCCCCCGTTTCGGCAGGATCGTCCCAACGAGGAGGTGCCGTCGTGCAGGACACCCGCGCTCTCGCCCTGACGTTCGAGGTGAGCGGCCTGCCACCGGTCAAGACCGAAGCGTTGTCCATCTTCGCCGCCGGGCACCGGCAGGCGACGAGGGTCCGCACTCTGCTCCAGGCCGCACTCGCCGCGGCCCAGCGCACCGGCTGGACGCCGTTGCCCGGGCCGATCGAGGTGGACCTGGTGTTGCGCTGCCCGCCCGGGCACCGTACGTCCGACGCCAGCACCCTTCTCGGCGGCGTCTGCGCGGTGTTGCAGGACAAGAAGCGGGTGTCGAGCATCGGCCTCACCCACCTCGGCGTGCTGGTGGATGTCGCCCTCTACGACGACGACCGGCAGATCCGCCGGCTGTCGTACCACGAGGAGCCGGCTGAGGAGTTCTCGTACCAGGTGCGGGTCGCCGCCGTACCGACAGGGGTTTGACCGACGTCCGCGGTGGGGTATCGCGGACGCCGACGAAGGGAGCACCGATGTCGGAGCCACATGTCACGCTCGACCCCCGCGGGCTCGATCCTGTGCAGCAGAAGCTGCGCGGCCCGCTGGAGGAGCAGCTGACCTCGGCGCTTCAGGCGGCCACCGAGCGGGTCCGCTCCGGCTATGCCGGCGAACCTGTCGAGCAGGTCTGCCAGCGGCTGTTGGAGGAGACCCGCTCCGGGTTGCATCCCGACATCGCTGCCGGCTTCAACCCGGACATGGACGAGTTCTGCCGGGTGGCGGTGGCGATCGTCCGGCGCGAGGCAGGCTGAGCCGCAGCGGCTCTCAGTATCGGCTGAGCTGGGCGTACGGGCTGAGCACGATGCGTGGTGACAGCGCCGGGTCCAGCCAGTTGAGCACGTCGACCAGGTGATCGTGGGCGAGGGAGACGCAACCGGCGGTGGCGTTGCCGGCGCTGGTGCTGAACTGGTGCAGGAAGATCCCGCTGCCCGCGTTCGGCACCGGCTTCGGCACGTTCGGCGACATGTTGTAGGTGATCACCGCGAAGTGCGTGTACGCGGGGACCTCCTTCCACAGGGCCTCGCTGGCCCCACCCGGGTTGGTCGAACTGTGCTGGAAGGTGTTGTAGAGCGCCGACGACGGGTTCTCGTTCCACCAGTCACCGTCGACCAGCCGCTGGTAGGGGAACCGCACGCCCGGGTTGGCGGCGATGCCGTACATGGTGGGGCCGATCGAGTAGACGCCGGTCGGCGTGGTCGGCACACCCTCCACGTGGTTGTCACTGAAGCCCTTCGAGCCGATCCGGGCGGGCAACGACGCCGAGGCCGGCTGCCAGGTGCTCCGCACCCGCACGAACGCCTCCAGCGTGGCATAGGTCGTGGTGTAGCTGCTGGCGCCGACGACGATCACCTGCTTCGTCTCCGCCGGCAGCGTGGTCAGCGCGCTTGCCCGGTTCTGGGGCTGCCACTTCGGCAGGGGCCGCTGTGGCGGTGCCGTGGCTGCGCCCGCCCGCAGGGGGCCGCTCGCCGCAAGTGCGGGCGCGGCCGGGGCGAGCACGGCCGGGGCGACCAGACCCGCCGCCGCGCCGAAAAGGAGAGATCTGCGCTTCATGCCGCCATCCTGACAGTCGAACCGGCGCGCGGTCTGCCCCGCTCGAACGATTCGCGGGCCGGGTCAGGACCGGGTCCGCAACTACCCGGCCCTGACCCTCGGCCGTCCGGCAGGGAAGCGGACGGCTCCAGCACCCCGCCGCGCGGGCGTGACACGACGCCACACGCCGGAACGGGGCGAGCCAGCCACTTTCGCACTCAGCTCCACGGTGCTCACCCGCCGAACGCCGACGCGCCCCGACACACCCCGAAGGGCCGGCAGCGCCGAGCCAGGTTAGGCGCGCTCCGACCGGCCGGACAAGCCGCGTCGGACGACCGGCGGCAGGAGTGATCCCACGCTGAAAATCGGGCAGATTCGCGTAACGCGACCATGATCGCCGACGCTGTTGGGCTTCGGTACGGTCAGAAGTGGCGCAGCAGGTCCCGGAACGCGGCGAGCCGCAGCACCCCGCCGTCGGTCGGGTCCAGCTCGTCGTCCTCCAGGACCCAGGTGTTCTCGTTCGGAATGAACACCGCGTTCAACCCGGCGGCCCGCGCCGGCAGGATGTCGGACTTCGGGGAGTTCCCGATCATCCACGCGCCGTCCGGCGCGAAGCCGTGCTCCCGAGTGAGCCACCGGTACGTGTCGACGTTCTTCTCGGCGACGATGTGCGCCGCCCCGAAGTGGTGCAGCAGGCCGCAGGCGTCCAGCTTGCGCTGCTGCTCCTCGCGGTCGCCCTTGGTGAGCAGCAGCAACTCGTGCCGGCCGGCCAACTCGTCGAGCGCGTCGGCCACCCCGGGCATCAGCTCCACCTGGTGCTCGACGAGGGCCACCGCCAGCCGATCGATCTCCTGACGTTCGGAGTCGGTGGCCGGCCGTTCGCGCAGCCGCTCCAGGCACTCCGCCAGGCTGCGCAGGAAGACCTTGCTGCCGTACCCGTGCGCCACCGCGTTGGCCCGCTCGATGTCGTCGAGGACGGCCCGCAGCGCGGCCCGGTCCAGGGTGGGGTGGTCCAGCCAGCCCAGGAAGTCGTCGATCACCCGCTCGAAGACGACGTTGTTCTCCCACAACGTGTCGTCCGCATCAAAGATCAACACCTGCGCCTGTCGTCGCGCCGCCACGTCGACCGTCATGCCATGCCCTCCCCGTGCCACCGCCCGCCAGGCCGAGAGACAGGATAGGCGGGAGATCGATGTGAGATCTTCCGGATTTTCGTGAACCGTCGCGGCGCGACCGCCGTCATGCGGACGCGACATCCATGATGATTCCCGCCCAGGTTCGGGACGGCTGTTGAGGAGTACGGCATGGTCACCATGAAGTGGGTCACCGGCGCGGCGATGCTGGCCTGCGCCAGCGCGCTGGTGGCGTGCCAGGGCGGTGCGGACCCGACGCCGAGCGCCGCGCCGGGCGCGCCGACGCCGTCGGGTGCCGTGACAGGCACGCCGACGCCCACGGCAGCGACGCCGACCACGTCGTCAGCGGCGGCGACCGACCCGCTGCTGTCCGGCAAGCGGGAGATCACGATCACCCGGGTGCGGGGTTCGGGGGAACCGTTGGAGATCAGCGGGCGGCTCGAGGAGGGCGGCGACACCGGCGGTCGCATCCTGTTCGTACCGACTCCGATCGGCGGCGATCGGTACGTGATCAGGGCATTCGGCACCAGGGACGGCCACCCCGCGAACGACGATCCGTCCTGCTGGCAGGTCAACGGCCTGGACATCGAGCCCGAACTGACCATCGGGGTCGCCGTCTGCGACCAGGACGACCCGATCCAGCGGTTCACCATCATCGCCAAGGGCGACGGCACATATGCGATCGGCAGCGAGACTCGATTCCTCCAGCACCTCCCCGGCAACGGCCTCATCCTCAAGGAGTTGGGCAACGCGAAGCTGAACACCACGTTCCGGTTCGCCGACAAGGGCCCGGCCGACCGCGAGCCTCTCAACTGACCACGGTCGACGGTGGGCCGTGCCGTGGTCACGGCCACCGCAGCAACCGCTGCGCGATCAGTGCCTCGCGGTCCTCCTGCCCCTCGGGTCGCAGCCGACCGCCGCGGGTGAGCATCACCACGCCGTGCAGCAGGCTCCAACCCACCTCGGCGAGGGTGTCCGGGTCCCGCCCCTCGGCCAGCGGGGTCAGGGCCGCCCGCAGTTCGGCGAAGACCGCCCGCGGCGCGGCCGGCACCCCGTCCACGCCGAGGGCCAGGTCGGGGGTCAGCGCGAGCATCGCGTCATAGACCTCGGGATTGGTGTACGCGAAGTCGAGGTACGCGGTTGCGACCGCCGGCCATACCCCCTCCGGGCTGCCGGTGGTCTCCGCGTGCGCCTCGGCGAGGTCGGCCGCCAGATCGGCGAAGGCGCACACCGCGACCGCGGCGATCAGCGCCTCCAGATCGGCGAAGTGCCGGTAGATGTCGCCCATGTCGATCTCGGTGCGTTCGGCGAGCCGCCGGGTGGTCACACCCGCCCAGCCCTCCGTCTCGGCCAGCTCTCGCGCGACAGTGACGATGAGGTCACGCCGGTCCTGTTCAGTGGCCTTCTCGGCAGGTCCGGGCACGCCCACGAGCGTAAGCGCGCACACCCGCCGTAGCGGTCGGGTGACAGATTGGCGACTGTTGTGGTGGGGCGGTGCCTTCGCTCCACGTGCCACAGCCGCCCCTGGCTCGTTAGGCGAGGAGATCACCGCGACAGGAGGGCACGTGATCGCTCGGCGACATCGGCGCGCGGCGAGCCGATGAGGAACACCCCCGACGGGTTGTTGCGCAGCGAGACCACCCGCCAGCGGGCCACCTTCCTGGAGCTCTTCCTCGACTTGGTCTTCGTCTTCGCCCTGACCAGGATCTCCGCGCGGCTGATCACCGACTTCACCGACGGCCAACGCGGCGTGTACGCGGGCCTCGGCCAGGCTCTGCTGCTGTTCCTGGCGCTGTGGGCGGTCTGGTCGGTGACGGTGTGGTCGACAAGTTGGCTCGACCCGGACACCCCGATCGTCCAGGCCGTCATCATCATGACGTTGGTTGGTTCCATGACGATGGCCGTCGCCGTGCCGGACGGCTTCGGCGCACGGGCCTCCCTCTTCGCCATCACCCTGGTGACCCTCCAGATCGGCCGGGTGGTGTTCTTCCGCGTCGTCGGGCACGGCCGGCCGGACCCGCAACAGTCCATCCGGATTCTGTTCTGGTTCGGCGTGAGCGCACCGTTCTGGGTCGTCGGCGGGCTGGTCGACGACGGCAGGGCTCGCGGGGCGCTCTGGACCCTCGCCGTCCTGATCGACTACACCGGACTGTTCCTCGGCTGGCCGACCCCCCGACTCGGCGCACGACGGCTCGGCGTCCAGACGATCGCGGCCGAGCACCTGGCCGAGCGGTACCAACAGTTCCTCCTCATCGCTCTCGGCGAGGCGATCTTCGTCATCGGCCTCGCCTTCAGCGGCAGCGAGTTCCACACCGACCAGACGGGTGGCTTCGTCCTGGCGCTGGCGAGCACCGTCCTGCTCTGGCGGATCTACTTCCACGTGGCGGGAGGGATGCTGGGCACTGCGGTCGACCGTTCCCGTAACCCGGCCCGGCTCGCGACCGACATGGCGTTCGCCCACCTGACCATGATCGCGGGGATCGTGCTCACCGGCGTCGGCTTCGAACTGTTCATCACCGAGCCGCGCGGTCACCTCCCGCCGACCTGGCTCATCGCCATCCTCGGGGGCCCCGCGCTCTTCCTCGCCGGGCGATCGACGCTCGAATACCAGGTATTCGGCCGGGTCTCCCGAAGCCGGATCGCCGGCCTGCTGACCCTCGGCCTGCTGACCGCGGCGGCACCGCACCTCCGGCCGGTCACCGCCGGCGCGGTTGCCGCCGTGGTGCTGCTCGGCATCGTCGCAGCGGACACGCGACGTTCCCGTCGGCAACCACCGGAGACACCCACTCCCCCGTACTAGGTGCTCTCATCATCGGCGCAGGGTGGTCGCCCGCCGCATGTGCGACAGCTTCTCGGGGTTACGCACGGCGTAGACCCCGCTGATCAGACCGTCGTCGATCCGCAGCGCAAGGACCGTGTCGACCGCGCCGTCGAGCCGCAGAATCAGCGCCGGGTGACCGTTGACGTGGGTGGGGTGCAGCGACATGGTCGCGGTCCTGGCGTGTGTGCTGCACAGCAGACGGGCCACCTTGTCGGCACCGACGACAGGCCGCAGCACGGCCTGCTTGATGCCGCCGCCGTCGCCGAGGAGCACGACATCCGGCGCGAGGACGTCGAGCAGGCCCTGCACGTCGCCAGTGTCGACGGCCCGCTGGAACGCGTCCAACGCCCGCCGCGTGTCCGCCGCCGAGACCATCCCCCGGGGCCGGCGCGCGGCCACGTGCGCCCGCGCCCGATGCGCGATCTGGCGAACGGCGGCCGGACTCTTGTCGACCGCCTCGGCGATCTCGTCGTACCCAAGGTCGAAGACCTCGCGGAGGACGAACACCGCCCGCTCGGTCGGCGCGAGTGTCTCCAGCACCAGCAGCATGGCCATCGAGACGCTCTCGGCGAGTTCGACGTCGTCGGCGACGTCGGGCGCGGTCAGCAGCGGTTCCGGTAACCAGGAGCCGACATAGGACTCCCTGCGCCGACCGACCGCCCGCAGCCGGTTGAGCGACAGTCGGGTGGTGATCCGGACCAGGTAGGCACGCTGGTCGCGCACCGCGGCGAGATCCGCGTCCGCCCACCGCAGCCAGGTCTCCTGGAGTACGTCCTCCGCGTCCGCGGCCGAGCCGAGCATCTCGTACGCGACGGTGAAGAGCAGGTTCCGGTGGGTGACGAACGCGTCGACAGCCCGGTCCCCCCGACCGTCCGCGCTCATGATTTCGCCTCCCGCGTCCATGCGCCCTCCAGTCTCACCGAACTCGACCGCGTCGCCCACCAGACACCGGCCTCGCGACTTCTGTGACACCGAGCGTCCGTGCTCCTCGTCACGTCACGAGCTGTCACAGCGCACCGGCCGACGGTGTCTCCTGTGCGACTCGTTACGGAGGGAAACTCATGAACCTGGCACTGTGGATCGCGGCCGGACTGTTGGCCGCAGTCGCCCTGGCCGGCGGCATCACCAAGATTTTCGTACCCAAGCAGAAGTTGGCCGCACACAACGGCGGCGGGTGGACCGGCGACGCCAGCGTGGGCTTCGTCAAGACCCTCGGGGTCCTCGAACTCCTGGCCGCGATCGGCCTCATCCTGCCCGCCGTGCTCGACATCGCACCGGTGCTGGTGCCGGTGACCGCCATCTGCTGGGTCCTGCTTATGATCGGCGCGATGATCACCCACCTGCGCTACGGCGAGGCGAGGTTCATCGTGCTGAATCTGGTCTACCTCGCGATCGCCGCCTTCGTGGCCTGGGGCCGCCTCGGACCCGAGCCCTTCGGCGGCTGACCTGAGCCCGCTCCTGCCCCGGCTGGCCGACGGCCGCCCCGCTGGCCTCGCGCGATGACGTCGCGGACCGCGCTGCGGAGACGCACAGGGCGCGGAACTGCCGGGACGGCGCGGCGCTCAGGAGGGCGCGGCGGCGGGGAAGCCGTCGGTGAGCGCGCCGATCACCCGCTGGATCCGGTGGTCCGCCGTCGGGTCGGTGGGGCCTGTCAACGCGACGTGGTGCAGCACGCCGACCACCGCCAGGGCCAGTGCCTCGGTGTCGGCGTCGGCAGGCACACGCCCGCGGGTCTGCTCGGCGGCCAGGTAGTCGGCGACCGCGCGTTCGATCCCCCGCAGCCCCGACATGCCACTGCCCAGGACCGCCTCGACGTTCGCCGTCAACTCCGGCCGGAACGCGGTCAGCCGGGTCAACGCCGTCAGCGTGCCCAGCGGTGTCGCCAGGACGGCCTGGCGCAGGTTGTCGGCGACAGTGCCGGACCCGGCGCGCTCCGGCAGGCCGGCCACCTCGCCGGTGATGTGGAAGACGCGGTCGACAGCGAACCCGGTCAGGAAGTCGTCGAAGTTCGCGAAGTGCGCGTAGAGCAGGCCGGTCGCGACGCCGGCCTCGCGCGTCACGGCCCGGCCGGTGAGCCGGCTCGGCCCCTCTTCAACGACCAACCGCTCGACGGCAGCGAAGAGCTGCTGTCTGAGCGCTGGGATGGCGACTCCGCGCGGCATGGCTGAAGTCTAGGCGGTTCCGCCGCCGCCGTTTGCATCGGTATGAACAATCGCTCATACTAGTTTGAGCAGATGCTCATTCTAGCGGCGAGGTGCTCGATGCGACGTGCGGTGATCGTGGGTGCGGGGATAGCCGGGCTGGCCACAGCCCTCCGACTCCACCAGGACGGATGGCAGGTCCTCGTGGCCGAACGGGCTCCGGCCCGGCGCAGCAGCGGCTACCTGGTGAACCTGATCGGGCCGGGCTACGACGCCGCCGAACGCCTCGGCCTGCTCCCCGCGCTCTCCGCCGCCGACCTGGGCCCGTTCACCACAGTGCTCGTCCACGCCGACGGTCGGCCCAAGTTCACAGTGCCGTCCGCCATCGCCGAGGCCGCACTCGGCGAGCGGGCCCTCTCGGTGTTCCGCGGCGACCTGGAAGCCAGCCTCTTCGAAGCGGTGCGGGGCCGGGTCGACATCCGCTTCGGCACCACCGTCACGTCCGTCGAACAGGACACCGACCACGTACGCGTGGAGTTGAGCGACGGCACCACCGAGCAGGCCGACCTGCTGGTGGGTGCCGACGGGGTGCACTCCACAACCCGTACCGCAGTGTTCGGCCCCGACTTCCGGGTGGACCTCCCGTACCTCGTGGCCGCCTTCCCGCTGCCCCACCCGGTGCCCGGCGTGCCCGAGTCGTCCGCCACCACCCACATCGGTCCCGGGCGCACCGCGGCGATGATCAACCTGGGCCCGCAGCGGTCGTCGGCGTTCTTCACCTATCGCAGCGCGGAGCCCGCCACCGACCTGCGACGAGGTCCGGTCGACGCGCTGCGGACCGCATTCGGAGATCTGGCGGGTGGCCTGCCCGACGCGATCGACCATCTTGCGCAGGACCCGGCCAGCGCCTACTTCGACGCCGTCAGCCAGGTGGTCATGCCACGCTGGAGCACCGGCCGGGTCGTCCTGCTCGGAGACGCGGCGTGGTGCGTGACGCTCTTCGCCGGACACGGCGCGGCCCTCGCCCTCGCCGGCGCCGACCACCTCGGCACCGCCCTGCGACGGCACGCCGACGACCTCCCGGCAGCACTCGCCGAGTGGGAGGCCGGACTACGCCCCGAGGTCGGCAAACGACAGGCACTCGCCCGCCGGGGCATGGCCCAGTACGCGCCACCCAGCCGATTCCACGTCTGGATGAGCGGCCTGACCATCAGGGCGGTCACCCTGCCCGGCATCAGCAGTCTCGTCCGGCGAGGTATCAAACGGGCGAACCGCTGAGCGGTGCCCCGCGTCACATCGGTTGACGTGAAGCGCCCAGCGTTAGCGACACCACTACAACCTGGATCGAGCACGATCATGCCGGGGCCGGGCGCCTCGTCAGCTACCTACTGATCGAACAATGCCTTGATGCCATGGGTCTTGAGCAGTTCGGGCACGGGGTCCACGGAGCGCCGACGGCCGGGGCGCCAGATATGCCCTACATTGATGGACGCGTTGGGCCCCGGCACGTCGTAGGGACCGCCTCGGGGGTTGACCGCCAGGCTGGCCCCCCACATCCCCAGGTCCACCCAGCCCATGCGCTCGATCTCATCCCAGGCGTACGAACGCTGCAAGCCTTTGCGATCGCGGACCAGCAGCCCCAGGTCGTCAGCGAACACCGCGTTTCGTGAGCGCTGGACGGCGATGATGATCCATCCGGCGCCAAACACCAGGGCGGTCCAGCTGAACAGGTCGAAGAGCGCCCCGACAACGATCATCACGAGCAGGATCACGCCCGGTATCGCAATACCGGGCCAGACCCGCGACTGACCGAGGACCTGCAACTCGCCCACCGGCTTCACCGACTCCCCCATGGCCGATCACGATAGTGAATGGCCCACACATAGGCGCCCTGCGCGAACGACCCGCCGCCCGCCGCCCGCCGCCCGCAGCGCGCGGGGCAGCGCGCTCAGGGCAGGGTGGGGGCGAGGGCGGGCACGGCACCCCCGGGGGTCAGCGGCGAAGGGTGAGGATCAGGTCGGCCACCAGGGCAGTCCAGCCGGTCTGGTGCCAGGCGCCGAGGCCGGCCCCGTTGTCGCCGTGGAAGTACTCGGGGAAGGCGATCAGGTTGCGCCAGTCCGGGTGGGTCTGGAACATCTGAGCGGCACCGTAGATCGGCCGTCGACCCCAGTCGTCCTGGGTGAAGAGCGAGATCAGCCGGGCGGAGAGGTCGTCGGCGATCTCGTCCAGGGTGTGCTTCACCCCGGAGCGGGTCGGGTACTCCACCTGGAGGTCGTCGCCGAAGAACGCCGCGTAGTCGCGCAGCGCGCTGATCAGCAGGAAGTTCGTCGGCATCCAGATCGGACCGCGCCAGTTCGAGTTACCCCCGAACAATCCGCTGGTCGACTCGGCCGGCTCGTAGCCGACGGAGAACTCCTGCCCGCCGAGGTTGACCGAGAACGGCTTGTCCAGGTGCGCGCGGGACAGCGTACGGAGGCCGAAGTCGGAGAGGAACTCGTCCGGGTCGAGCATCCGGGCGAGCAGGCGGACCACCTGCTCCGGGCCGACCATGGACAGCAGTCGCTGCTGCCGGCCGTCGGGGCCCAACCGGCGGGTGCCGATCACCTGCGCGTACTCCGGGCGGTTGGTGAGGAACCAGCGCAGCCGGGCGCCCAGTTCCGGTAGGTGGTGCAGGGTCCGGGCGGTGAGCCGGGTGGTGGCGGCCAACGGCAGCAGCCCGACGACGGAGCGGACCTTCAGCGGCACCTTCGTGCCGTCGGCGAGGCGCAGCACGTCGTAGAAGAAGGCGTCCTCGTCGTCCCACAACCCCTGCTCGTACGCGGCGGCGGCGATGTACGCGAAGTGCTCGAAGAACTTGGTGGCGGTGTCCACCCAGGTCCTGTCGTGTTCGGCGAGCACGATCGCGATGTCCAGCAGGTTGAGCGCGTACATGCCCATCCAGCCGGTGCCGTCGGACTGCTCCAGCACCCCGGCGACCGGCAGCGCCGCCGAGCGGTCGAACGGCCCGACGTTGTCCAGCCCGAGGAAGCCGCCCTCGAAGACGTTGTTGCCACCGGTGTCCTTGCGGTTGACCCACCAGGTGAAGTTGAGCAGCAGCTTGTGCATCACCCGGGCCAGGAACTCGTAGTCCCGGCCGCCGTCGATCTCGAAGACCTTCAGCGCCGCCCACGCGTGCACCGGCGGGTTCACGTCACCGAACGCCCACTCGTACGCCGGGATCTGCCCGTTGGGGTGCAGGTACCACTCGCGGAGCAGGAGCAGGATCTGCTCCTTGGCGAAACCCGGGTCTACCCGGGCGATGCTCACGCAGTGGAACGCCAGGTCCCAGGCCGCGTACCAGGGGTATTCCCACGGGTCCGGCATGGAGATGACGTCGAAGCTGGTCATGTGCCACCAGGCGCTGTTGCGCCCGTGCCGACGCCCGGCCGGCGGTGTCGAGCCCGGGTCGCCGTCGAGCCAGCGTTTGACGTCGAAGTGGTAGAACTGCTTGCCCCACATCAGCCCGGCGATGGCCTGCCGAGCGACCAGCGCCTCGTCCGGTGTGGCGGCCGGCGGGATCACTCCGGCGAAGAAGCGGTTCGCCTCGGCCCGCCGCGCCCACACCACGGCCTCGAAGCCGTCGCTGAGGTCGGCCGGGGGCGGCGGCGCGGCGGCCGGCGGCGACGCGGTGCGGGTCAGCCGCAGCCGGATCTGGCGCTGCCCGCCGGCCGGCACGTCGAGCACGTAGTGCAGCGCGCCCTTGGTGCCCTCGCGGGCCGGGTTGACAGTGGCCGCGCCGTTGACGACATGGTCGTTGATGCCGTCCTTCGGGTACGGGGAGCGGCCGGGCAGGCCCCAGAGCCGTTCGGCGTTGGTGTCGTTGTCGCAGAGCAGCGGCACCGGGCCGCCGTCGCCCTCCAGCAGCAGTTGGCCGAACACCCGGTGTTCGCCGACGAGGCGGGTGCCCTGACCGGTCAGCCGGGGGATCCGGTCGCCGCCGGGCAGACCCCAGGACCAGGTGTTACGGAACCACAGGGTGGGCAGGACGTGCAGGGTGGCCGCCTGGTCGCCCCGGTTGGCGACGGTCACCACCATGCAGAGGTCGGTCGGGGACGCCTTGGCGTAGTCGACCGTCACCGCCCAGTACCTGTCGTCGTCGAAGATCCCGGTGTCGACCAGCTCGTACTCGGTGTCGTCGCGGCCGCGCAACGCGTTCACCGCGACGAGTTCGTCGTACGGGAAGGCGGCCTGCGGGTAGTGGTAGCGCCAGCGCATCCACGAGTGGGTGGGCGTGGAGTCCTCGTACCACCAGTACTCCTTGGCGTCCTCGCCGTGGTTGCCGCTGTCGCCGCCGAGGCCGAACATCCGCTCCTTGAGGATCGGGTCCTTGCCGTTCCAGAGGGCGAGGGCGAACGCGAAGGTCTGTCGTTCGTCGCAGACGCCGGCCATCCCGTCTTCATTCCACCGGTAGGCTCTGGACCGCGCATGGTCATGCGGGAAGTAGTCCCAGGCCGTACCGTGCTCGCTGTAGTCCTCCCGTACCGTCCCCCACGCCCGCTCGGACAGATAGGGACCCCATGCACGCCAGTCCTGCTCCCCCGAGTCGGCCTGGGCGAGCCGGAGCCGCTCAGCGTCGGGTGGCGAGGCGTCGGAGGACGATCGGTCAGTGATCACGTGCACATCTTTGACGTCGCCGCGGTACTTGACCACAGCGGCCATTCTCGTCGTGGCGTGTTACACGTTGCCGCCGGTGGAGGAAACTTGATCGACATTCGGTTCGGCCCGCAGGTCTGCGGCGATCTGACCAGCGCGGCCAGCCGGGAGTGGCTGGTCCCCGACGGCCTCGGCGGCTACGCGATGGGCACCGTCAGCGGGCTGCGGACACGTCGCTACCACGGCCTGTTGGTGGTTCCCGGCGAAACGCCGGCGTCCCGCCAGGTGGGACTGGTGAGTCTTGATCCGGCGGTCACCCTGCCGTCCGGCGCACGGGTCCGCCTCGGCGCGCACGAGTGGGCCTCCGGCGACGTGGACCCGCGCGGCTTCGAGCTGTTGGAGCGCTTCGACCTGGTCGACGGGCTGCCCCGGTGGCGGTGGCGGATCGGCGCGGTGGTCATCGAACGGGAGCTGGCCATGCTGCCCGGCCGCTCCTGCGTCGCAGTGGTGCACCGACTGGTCGCCGGTGGTCCCGTGCGGCTGGAGCTGTCGGCCGCCTGCACCTGGCGGGACGCGCACGGCGAACGGCGGGCCGACGGCCCGGTCCCGCAGGTCGAGGCGGTGGCCGACGGCGCGGTGGTCGAGGGCGCGTACCGGCTCGCCGGCCCGGGCTGGACGCCCGAGGGGCAGTGGTGGCTGGGCGTGCACCACCGCGAGGAGGCCAACCGTGGTCTGAACGCGGACGAGGATCTCTGGTACGCGGGCCGCTTCTCCGGTGAGCTGGAACGCCCCGGCGACACGGTGTCGGTGCGGGCCTGGGCCGGTCGGCTCGACGAGGAGCCGCCGCCGGCCACGGAGATCGTGGCGACGGCCCGGCGGCGCAACCGGCGGGTGGTGGCGACGGCGAAGCCGGCCGACGACGTGGACGCCACCCTGGCGCTGGCCGCCGACGCGTTCGTGGTGCGCACCGACCAGGCGGCGGTCGACGTGGTGGCCGGGTACCCGTGGTTCGGGGCGTGGTCGCGGGACACGATGATCTCGTACGAGGGGCTGTTCCTCTGCACGGGTCGCGCCGACGAGGGTCGGGAGCTGCTGCGGGCGTACGCGGCGACGCTGTCCGAGGGGATGCTCGCCAACACGGCCGACACCGGTCGGGTGGAGTACAACACCGTCGACGGCACGCTGTGGTTCCTGCACGCGGTGAGCCGGCACGTCACCGTCACCGGCGACACCGACCTCGGCGACGAGCTGCTGCCGGCGCTGCGCACTGTGGTCGACGCGCACACCGCCGGCACCCGGTATGGGATCCGGGTCGACCCGACCGACGGGCTGCTCACCCAGGGCGCCGCCGGCACCGCGCTGACCTGGATGGATGCCCGGGTGTACGGGGTGCCGGTCACCCCGCGCACCGGCAAGCCGGTCGAGGTCAACGCGCTGTGGATCAACGGGTTGGCCGGGCTCGCGGAGCTGGCCGAGCTGGCCGGGCAGGACGCCGACGAGCTATGGGGACTCCACCGGCAGGCCACCGCCTCGTTCCGGGAGCGGTTCCCGGCACCGACCGGCTGGCTGCACGACGTGCTGGACGCGCCCGCGCCGGCGTACCCGTTGGGTGGCGCCGCGGTGCACGACGACGACGCGTTGCGTCCCAACCAGTTGCTGGCCTGGTCGCTGCCGTACGCGCCGATGGAGCCGGACGAGGCGACGGTGCGGCGGGTCGGGGGCGGTCTGCTCACCCCGCTCGGGCCGCGCAGTCTGGCCCCGGATTCCGCAGAGTTCGTGGGCCGGCACCGCGGCGGCCCGGCCGAGCGGGACGGGGGCTACCACCAGGGCACTGTATGGCCGTGGTTGCTCGGCCCGTACGTGGACGCGGCCCGCCGGGGGAAGATGTCCGTCGATGACGTTTTCGTTGGCATTGAGGCTCATTTGATGGAATATGGGTTAGGCTCAGTTAGCGAGACGGCAGATGGCCTCGCGCCGCACACCGCCACCGGGTGCCCGTTCCAGGCATGGTCGGTGGCCGAACTGCTGCGGGTGCGACGAAAGAGCCAGTAGCGCTTTACACGACCGCAACGGTGGTGTCGCCGCTGGTTATCGCGATCCCGGCAGGATTGGCCTCGATCCAGACGCGACGGCGACATCAATTCGGTGTCGGTCGGCGCGCGCCCGGGGACAATTCAAAGGGGGCCGCATGTCACTCGATGCCCACGTGATCGACATCAACCCCGCCCGACAGCTGCGGGTGCTGATGCTCTCCTGGGAGTACCCGCCGGTGCTCGTCGGCGGCCTCGGCCGACACGTGCACGCCCTCTCCGTCGCCCTCGCCGCCGCAGGCCACGAAGTCACCGT
>NZ_JBEZEH010000080.1:0-27863 GCF_040648775.1 Micromonospora sp. NPDC049089 | reverse complement strand
TGTAGGTCTTCGTCGGGTTCGCGGCGGTCGAGGTGGTGCCGTCACCGAACGCCCAGGCGTAGGTCAACGTGCCACCCTCGGCCGGCGCCTCGGCCGGAGCCTCGGTCTTCGGCGCCTCGGCGGCCGGAGCCTCAGCCGGAGCCTCGGTCTTCGGAGCCTCGGCAGCCTTGGCGGCCTTCTTGGCCGGCTTGGCCGGGGTCTCCGGGGCGAGCCCGGCAGCGGCCTTCGCCTCAGCCTCGTACGCCGCCTTGCGGTCGGCCCGCTCGGGGGCGACCAGGAGCGGCGGCGGGGCCGGCAGGCCCTTGTACTTCTGCCAGTCACCGGTCAGCTCCAGCAGACGCTGCACCGCCTCGCTCGGCTGAGCGCCGACGGACAGCCAGTACTGGACCCGCTCCGACTTGACCTCGATGATCGAGGGGTCTTCCTTGGGCTGGTAAACCCCGACGAACTCGATCGCCCGACCGTCACGCTTGGTGCGCGAGTCGGCGATGACGATGCGGTACTGCGGGTTGCGGATCTTGCCCATCCGCAGGAGCCGGATCTTTACGGCCACAGTTGTTTCGCTCCTGTTGCGATCTCACCGGCCCAGGCGGGCGGTGTGCATGGGTGAGCGCCGACCGGACCCGTGGGGTTGGGCCGGAGACTACTCGGTGGACTGGCGACGTGCCCGGGTTAGAGGGCGCCGGACGCGCGCCGGATACCAGCGACCTATTCTGCCAGATCCGATGCCGATCTTCCGCATCGGACCCGTACACCGCGTTGCCGGCGCCCTCGACACCGCTCAACGCACCGGCGGACGATCCCATCCCGGTGGCAGTTTGTCCGGTATGCCCCAATCTGGCTGGGGTGCGAAATCACACCAGGTGCCGTCGAACGGGAACTCGCCAACCTCGGCGAGCGCGATCACCCGCTCCCCCTCGGCGCGGACCGCCTTCTCGTCGGTCACCCAGTAGTCGGCGCCGAAGGCGAGCCGCTCGACGAACTCACCCTCGTCCTTCCACTCCCAGCTGTGGTCCGGCCACACCACCACGTCCAGGTCCTGGTCTACCACGTCGACGCCGGCCACCGGGCCGTCGTCCCAGCGGACACCAGGCTCCTCCAGGTTGACGTACCAGTGGGCGAACCGGCCCTGGGCGTCGGAGAACCACCAGACGGAGTGCGCCGCCCCCGTGGGCAGGAACTTCAACAGCGGCGGGCCGTTCCAACGCCCGTGCGCCAACCGGTAGGTCGACGAGATCCACTGGGCGAAAGGCATGGCCCGCATGTTGAGCCCGGCCTCGGTCACCTCGTGGGCCACCGGCGAGTCCCGGGCGATCCAGACCAGCAACCCTCGATCATCGTCGCTGACCACGCGGGCCGGCCGGACCCACCCGATCCGGCCGTGCCGCACGTTCCGATGCATGATCAGCCGACCCGGCTCGAACCGGTCGACGGGGTCGCCCGGCCGCACCTCAGTAGGCGCGGGCGAGGATGGCGACCAGATCCGGCTCGTCCTCCGAGTCCGGTACCGAACCGTCGGCGCGCAGCAGGCAGCGCACAGTGACGCCCTGACCGTTCGCCTCGGCCTCACCGGCCACGCCGACCGCCGACCACGGCACCTTGGCCCAGCCGGTGGCCGCCGCCTCGATCGCCTCGGCCAGCGTCGACACCTCGACGGTGCGCGACTCGCGGTGCGCGAGGGCCTGGTCGTGCAGCACCTGCTGGTCGGTCTCCAGGGCGGCCAGCACCGCGGTGACCACGTCCGCCACCGGCGTCGGGGTCTTCGAACCGTCGGTCCGACGTACCACCGTCGCGTTGCCCACGGCCAGGTCACGGGGGCCCACTTCGACGCGT
Source organism: Micromonospora sp. NPDC049089 (assembly GCF_040648775.1). Classification (NCBI taxonomy): domain Bacteria; kingdom Bacillati; phylum Actinomycetota; class Actinomycetes; order Micromonosporales; family Micromonosporaceae; genus Micromonospora; species Micromonospora sp. NPDC049089. The sequence continues at coordinate 26,030 of NZ_JBEZEH010000080.1, read as the reverse complement.
ACCGGATAGCCACGCAGCTCGGCGTCGACGGCCCGGCGGCCGAACGGGGTGTCGGTCCGGTCGTCGAGCGCGACCCGGACACCGGCGTCGCGCAGGCCGTCGCGCAGCTTGGCCGCCGCCTCGCCGACGCCGTCGCCATCCTTGACGATCATGACGTACGCCTGGATCGGCGCGAGCCTCGGCGGCACGCGCAGGCCGTTGTCGTCGCCGTGCGCCATGATCAGGCCACCGAGCATCCGGGTGGACGTGCCCCAGGAGGTGGTCCAGGCGTGCTCCCGGCCGCCCTCCTTGGAGGAGTAGCTGATGTCGAACGCCTTGGCGAAGTTCTGGCCCAGCTCGTGGCTGGTGCCCAGCTGCAACGCCTTGCCATCGCCCATCATGCCTTCGCAGGTGTACGTGGCCGTCGCCCCGGCGAAGCGCTCACGCTTCGTCTTCAGACCGACCACCACCGGAATGCCGATCACGTTGACCATCAGGTCCTCGTACGCCTCGTGCAGGATCCGCCGCGCGTACGCCCGGGCGTCCTCACGGGTGGCGTGCGCGGTGTGCCCCTCCTGCCAGAGGAACTCGCTGGTACGCAGGAAGATCCGCGGACGGAGCTCCCACCGGACCACGTTCGCCCACTGGTTGAGCAGCAGCGGCAGGTCCCGGTACGAGTCGATCCACTTGGCCATGAACTCGCCGATGACCGTCTCGCTGGTCGGACGCACCACCACCGGCTCGGCCAGCGGCTTGCCACCACCGTGGGTGACGACCGCCAGCTCCGGCGAGAAGCCCTCGACGTGCTCCGCCTCACGCTTGAGGTAGCTCTCGGGGATGAACAACGGGAAGTACGCGTTCTCCGCACCCGCCGCCTTGATCCGAGCGTCCATCTCAGCCTGCATACGCTCCCAGATGGCGTAGCCGGCCGGTCGGATGACCATGGTGCCGCGAACCGGGCCGTTGTCGGCCAGCTTCGCCTTGGCGATCAGGTCCTGGTACCAGCGGGGAAAATCCTCCGCACGGGGAGTGAGCACGCGTGCCATGACCGCACATCCTATGCGCCGCTCGTCAGGGCGGTGCGCTCGGGCGCGGCATCGTCGGCCCCTGCCGCCATGTCCTTCCTCCATCCGCACCCCCGGGGAGCGGCGCCCACCCCCGGGCCCGAGGCCCCCGAACCGGCTCACCTGGCCGCGAACCGGGTGCGCCTCGTGGCCCGACACCGGCAGCTGACCCCGCCCGATCGTCGACCGGTCCGGCCGACACACCGGCCTACACTTCGACCACCATGATTGAGCAGAGGGACCCCACCCCAATACGGACCGGCATCGTCGACGCCGCCCGCACGCTGACCGTCGCGACCGGGTGGGACGGAGTCCGGATGGGTGCCGTCGCGAACACCGCAGGGGTGAGCCGACAGACCGTCTACAACGAGTTCGGCAGCAAGGCAGGGCTGGCCGAGGCGCTCGCCCGCGCCGAGGTGGACCGGTTCGTCGGCGCCGTCCGGGCCGCTCTGCTCGCCCACGACACCGACGTGCGGGCCGGCGCGTACGCGGCCATCGCAAACACCCTCACCACGGCTGCGGAAAACCCGCTGATCAAGGCGATCGTGACCAGCGCCCGGGGCGGCTCGGACGAACTGCTGCCCTACCTCACCACCCGGGCCGAAGTGGTGCTCACCGAGGCGTCCGGCGCCCTGATCGACTGGGCCGGCGACCACCTGCCCGGAGCGGACCAGGCCGCGCTGACCTTCGCCGCCGACAGCATCGTCCGCCTGGTGGTCAGCCACATCGTGCTCCCCCGCGAACCGATCGAGCAGACCGCCACGGCCCTCGCCGACCTCGCCGTACGCCTCTTCAGCGCCGCCGCCCGCCCACTCCCCTGACCCCCGCGCCCGCGCAACTTCCCGGATGTTGCGGGATCTCTCTCTCGGGGCCCGCCTGATCTCGCTGCCAACGCCAAGATCGCGCTCGATCATGGATGTAGTGGCATCCTCCAGCGCGGAGGCCACTACATCCTGGTTCGAGCGCGATCTTGCGACACGGCCGGCTCGGCCCTGGGCCGGGCGGTGTGGCGCTCGCCGGGGGGGGTCAGCGGATGACGCGGCCGCGAAGGATGGTGCGGGACGGGGCGCGGACGACGCGCAGGTCACTGCGGGGGTCTTCGGGGTAGACGGTCAGGTCGGCGAGGCCGCCTTCGACCAGGCCGGCGAAGCCGAGCCACGCGCGGGCGCCCCAGGAGGCGGCGGCGAGGACGTCGACGGGTGCCATGCCGGCCCGTTCGTGCAACAGCAGCATCTCCTCGGCGGCGAGCCCGTGATCGATGCCGCCACCGGCGTCGGTGCCCACGTAGATGGGTACGCCCGCCTCGTACGCGGCACGCACCACCTCGGGGAAGCCGTCGCGCAACGCGAGCATGTGGTCGGCGTACCCGGGAAACTTGCCCCGCGCCTGCTCGGCGATGCTCCCGAAGGTGGCAATGTTGATCATCGTGGGGACCAGGGCGGTGCCCTGGCGGGCCATCTCGTCGATCAGGTCGAGGCTGAGCCCGGTGCCGTGCTCCACCGAGTCCACCCCGGCCCGCACCATGATCTCGACGGCCGACTCGGAGAAGGTGTGCACCGCGGCGCGTACCCCGGCGTCGTGCGCCGCCCGCACGGCGGCGGTGAGGGTGTCCGCGTCCCAGGCCGGCGCCAGGTCACCGACGCCACGGTCGATCCAGTCGCCGACCAGCTTGACCCAGCCGTTGCCGGCCCGTGCCTGCGCGGCGACAGTGGCGGCCACCTCGGTCGCGTCGACCTCCACGCCGATGTCGCGCAGGTAGCGCTTCGGCGGGGCGACATGCTGGCCCGCGCGGGCCAGTCGCGGCAGGTCCGGCTCGTCGTCGAGTTCGGGGTACGGGTACGGCGAGCCGGCGTCCCGGATCGCCAGCACCCCGGCGTCCCGGTCGACGTGGGCCAACGCGCGGGCCTGGTCGAGTGAGGTGATCGGGGCGCCACCTCGGGCGATGCCGATGTGGCAGTGCGCGTCGACCAGCCCCGGCAACACGAAGCCGCCGTCGACGACGGTCTGGGCATCGGGCACGGGGGTGAAGGTCACTCGGTCGCCGACCAGCCAGAGATCCCGGACCTCGTCGTCGGGGAGCAGCACGCCGCGCACATGAAGAGCCATGCGCACAGTCCTACCCGATCACTCCCCGCCGGGGGCGAGCAGGTCGTTCTTCCGAGCGGTCAGGGCGGGCAGGGAGTCCTCCACCGGGACGGGCGACCGGCCGGCGTGCCTGCGGCGGATGACCACCACCCCGGATCAGTCGCCCACCGTCACCGACACACGTCAGCGCGGGCCCTTGTCGCCGCCCTTGCCGAGCTTGTTGAAGTCGATCTTCGGAAGCTTGAAGCCGGGCGGCAGGCCCTGGCCGCCAGCGAGGTCGTTCGGGTCCATCCCCGGCGGGAGCTGCGGCATGCCGCCCGGGAAACCGGCGGGCATTCCGGCGCCGGCGCCGGTACGCGGACGACCGCCGCCCTTGGTGCCCTTGCGCTTGTTCTTCGGCGACTTGGTCGCCTTGCGGCGGCCACCGCCGGGCAGGCCCATCATGCCGCCCATCTGCTTCATCATCTTCTGCGCGTCGGCGAAGCGGTTGAGCAGCTGGTTGACGTCCATCACGGTGACGCCCGACCCGTTGGCGATGCGCGCCCGGCGGGAACCGTTGATGATCTTCGGGTTGGTCCGCTCGCCCGGGGTCATCGACCTGATGATCGCGGTGACTCGGTCGAAGTGACTGTCGTCCAGATCGGCGAGCTGGTCCTTCATCTGCCCCATGCCCGGCATCATGGCCAGCACGTTGGCGATCGGGCCCATCCGCCGCACCGCGATGAGCTGGTCGAGGAAGTCGTCAAGCGTGAACTGCTCACCGCCCATCAGCTTGGCGGTCATCTTCTCCTTCTGATCGGAGTCGAAGGCCTGCTCGGCCTGCTCGATCAGAGTGAGGACGTCGCCCATGCCGAGGATCCGGCTGGCCATCCGGTCGGGGTGGAAGACGTCGAAGTCCTCCAACTTCTCACCGGTGGAGGCGAAGAGGATCGGCTGCCCGGTGACCTCACGGACCGACAGCGCGGCACCACCACGGGCGTCGCCGTCGAGCTTGGAGAGCACCACACCGGTGATGCCGACGCCGTCGCGGAACGCCTCGGCGGTGCGGACGGCGTCCTGACCGACCATCGCGTCGATGACGAAGATGACCTCGTCCGGCGAGACGGCGTCGCGGATGTCGGCGGCCTGCTGCATCATCTCGGCGTCGATGCCGAGGCGGCCGGCGGTGTCGACGATGACGATGTCGCGGGCGGCGCGCTTCGCGTGCTCGATCGACGCGCGGGCCACCTGCACCGGGTCACCGGTGCCGTTGCCGGGCTCCGGGGCGTACACCTCGACACCGGCCCGGCCACCGAGCACCTGGAGCTGCCCGACGGCGTTGGGGCGCTGGAGGTCGGCGGCGACGAGCAGCGGCTGGTGCCCCTGCCCCTTCAGCCAGCGGGCCAGCTTGCCGGCGAGGGTCGTCTTACCGGAACCCTGGAGGCCGGCCAGCATGATCACGGTCGGCGGCTGCTTGGCGAACTGGAGCCGCCGGCCCTCGCCGCCGAGCACGGTGATCAGCTCTTCGTTAACGATCTTGATGATCTGCTGGGCTGGGTTCAGCGCCTGGGAGACCTCGGAGCTGCGGGCCCGCTCCTTGACGGCCGCGATGAAGCCCTTGACCACCGGCAGCGCGACGTCCGCCTCCAGCAGCGCGAGGCGGATCTCGCGCGCGGTGGCGTCGATGTCGGCGTCGGTGAGCCGCCCCTTGCCGCGGAGCTTGGTGAAGATCCCGGACAGGCGGTCACTCAAGGTGTCAAACACGCGAACATCCCGTTTGTCAGTGTTCCGGCGGGCACAACGCGGCCGGCACTGCGGAGTCCGGCCACCGCTAGGGTAACCGCCCGGCCGTAGGGCCGCTGTCGCCCGGCCCGGGCCTCACCCCGACACCAACCCCGACTGGTACGCGAACACGACGAGCTGGGCCCGATCCCGGGCTCCCAGCTTGCCCATCGCCCTGCTGACGTGGGTCCGTGCGGTCGCCGGGCTGACCACCAACCGTGCGGCGATCTCCTCGTTGTTCAGGCCCTCACCGACCAGGCCGACGACCTGACGCTCCCGATCGGTCAGCGCCTCCAGTCGCGGGTGCGGACGAAGCACCCGGGACGGCCGGGTGGCGAACTCCCGCACCACCCGACGGGTCACCGACGGCGACAGCAGCGCCTCCCCCTCGGCGACGAGCCGGATCGCGCGCAGCAGCTCAGTCGGTCTGGTGTCCTTGGTGAGGAACCCGCTCGCACCGTGCCGCAGCGCGTCGAAGACGTACTCGTCCAGCTCGAAGGTGGTGAGCACCACCACCCGCGTGCCGGTCAGGTCGGGGTCGGCGACGATACGGCGGGTCGCCTCGATGCCGTCGATGCCGGGCATCCGGATGTCCATCAGCACCACGTCCGGCCGTTCCCGACGAGCCAACTCGACCGCCCGCAGCCCGTCGGACGCCTCGCCGGCCAGCGCCAGGTCGTCCTCGCTCTCCACCAGCGCACGCAGCCCGAGCCGGACCAGATCCTGGTCGTCGGCGATCAGCACCCGGATCACGTGGTCGGCTCCACGGGCAGCCCGGCGTACACCCGGAACCCGCCCCCGGCGCGCGGCCCGGTGGTCAACCGCCCGCCCAGCGCCGCGACCCGCTCGCGCATCCCGGCCAGACCGTGGCCGCCCTCGCCGTCGGCCGGAGTCGTCCCGGCGCGGTCGGCACCTACCCCCCGGTCGGTGACCTCGACGGTCACCTCGTCGACCCGGTAGTCCACTGTCACCTCCGCGCTCGCCACCCCCGCGTGACGCAGCACGTTCGTCAACGCCTCCTGCACCACCCGGTACGCGGCCAGGTCGACCGCGGCCGGCACCTCCCTGGGCTCCCCGACCACGCGTACCTCGACGGCGAGCCCCGCCCCGGCCAGCCGGTCGCGCAGCGCTGGAAGCCGGGCCAGGCCGGGTACCGGCTCGCGCTCGGCGCCCCGCCGCACCGCACCCAGGGTGACCCGCAGCTCGTCCAGCGCCTCGCGGCTGGTCCGGCCGATCGCGGTCAGGGCCACCTCCGCCTGCTCCGGCCGCTTCGGCAGCAGGTGCAGGGCGATCTCCGCCTGCATGCTGATCGCGGCCAGCCCGTGCCCCACCACGTCGTGCACCTCCTGCGCGATGCGCAGCCGCTCCTCGTCGGCCTGCCGTCGCGCCTGCTCAACTCGACTGCGGGCCTCTTCGGCACGGGTACGCGCGGTCGCCTCACGGCTCACCCGCACCACCACCCCCACCGCGAACGGTACGACCACCCAGGCGGACGCGGGCAGCACTCCCGTCCAACCCGGCGCGGGCCCCCGCCCGAAGAAGACGTGCGCCAACAACAGAGCGAACGCGCCGCCGGTGGCGAGCGCCGCCGGTCGCACCGGCAGCCACACGGCCACGGTGTAGACCGCAACGAGGAACGTGACCAGGATCGGCCCGTACGGGTAGCCGATCAGCAGGTACGTCGAGGTGGCCACTGTGACCACGGCGAGGGCGGCGACCGGAGCACGCCGCCGCACCAGCAGGGCGAGCGCCGCGACGGCGATCAGCACCCGACTCACGGCGTCCACCGGCCTCGACCCCGGCTGGTTGTCCCCGGCCAGGCCGGTGGCGAGCAATCCGAACCCGAGCAGCACCAGGGCGAGCACGGCATCCGCCGCCACCTCCGGCCACCGCCACTGCCCGCCTCGCCGCATGGCCGTCATTCTGCCCGCGCAGACACCGCTCGACGTGCGTCCACGAGCGGCACCGCCCCTACGCCCCCCGACGTACCCCCACCCTCCGCCCTCCGCCCTCCGCCCTCCGCCCTCCGCCCCCGCGATCTTGCACTTTGTGTCGTCACTACGCGGCTTTTGCGTGGTATGCGAGGACATAAAGTGCAAGATCGACGCGGGAGTGCGGGGCGGGGCGGGGCGGTTAGACGGCGGCTAGGACGGCGGCTTCCAGGCGGGACCGGGTGGCGTCGTCCGGCCAACCGCCCACCAGGTAGAAGGCGTCGACCACGTCGGCGCCGAGGGTGGAGATGCGGGCCGCCCGTACCAGGGCGCCAGCCTCGTCGAGAGCGCAGGTGACTCGGTAGAGCAGCCCGGCGGCGTCGGCGGCGCGCAGTTCCAGCAGTACGGCGTCAGTGGCCGCCTCGCGGTGCCAGACCACTCGTGGAGCCGCGCCGCCGCCACGGCTGGCGAGCGCACGGCCCCGCAGCCGTTGGGTGACCGACACGTCGCCGGCTACCGCCCGGCGCAGGTCGGCGCGGAGCGGGACCGGGTCCGGCGGAAGGCCGTAGCGGGGCTGCACCCGGCACTCGACCAGGGCCCGGCCGTCGACGGCGGAGGCGTCCGCGGAGATCACCTCCAGCCGGTGCAGGGCCAGGCAGCCGGCCACAGTGGCGAGCAGACCCCGTCGGTCGGCCGCCGCGACCGACACCCGGTCGCCGGTCAGGTGGACGACCGGCAGGGGCCCGGCCAGCAGCTCCGGGTCCGGGGCGGGTGGCTCGGGGAGTACGCCGGTGTCCAGCGCGGTGCGGACCCGGGCGACCAACTCGGCGACGAGGCGGCCCTTCCAGTCGGACCACGCCGCCGGCCCGGTCGCCGCCGCGTCGGCGCGGACCAACGCGTGCAGCACGTCGAGGGTGCCGGTGTCCCCGACCGCCTCGGCCACCGAGGCGATGGTGACCGGGTCGCTCAGGTCCCGGCGGGTGGCCACGTCGGGCAGCAGCAGGTGCAGCCGGACCAGCTTGCCGATCAGCTCGACCTCGGCGGTGGGCAGACCGACCCTGGTGGCCACCGCCTGGGCAACCGGTACGCCGACGGTGCTGTGGTCACCGGGGAGTCCCTTGCCAATGTCGTGCAGGAGAGCGCCGAGGAGCAGCAGGTCCGGGCGCTCCACCTCGCGGGCGTGCCGGCTGGCCTCGTGCGCGGTCTGTACGAGGTGCCGGTCGAGGGTGAAGCGGTGCACCGGGTTGTGCTGGGGCAGGCTGCGCAGCCGGGTCCATTCGGGCAGCCAGCCGTCGACCAGCCCGTACCGGTCGCAGGTCTCCCAGGCCGGCACGAGGCCGGGACCGGCGCCCAGCAGGGTGATCAGCGCGGCCCGGGCCTCGGCCGGCCAGGGGGCCGGCAGGGGCGGACAGTACGCCGCCAGCCACTCGCACGTGGCCCGCGCGATGGGGATTCGGGTCGTGGCCGACGCGGCGGCCACCCGCAGCGAGAGGCTCGGGTCGGGGCGTGCCCCGATCGCCGTGCGGGCGAGCACCAGCTCGCCGTCGTGTTCGACCACGTCGCGGGCGACCGGGCGGCGGGCCGGGCGGCCGTTGCCGCCGCGGGAACGGCCGGAGCGCAGCCGGTCAGCGGCCCGGAAGGCGTCGTCCAGGGCGTGGCTGACCGTGCGGGCGTCACCGGCGACCCGACGCAGCAGCACATCACCGTCGTGCACCACGGCTCCCGGCCGCCCCTCGGCGTCGGACGCGCCGGGCTGGAGTTGTCGCAGGCCGAGCAGGTTGGCCACTCCGTCGCGCTCCTGGGCGACCAGCCGGTCGACCCGTCGGCCGACCTGCTGGTGCAGCGCGTCGCGGGTGTCCAACAGGTGCAGGTGAGCGGCGCGTACGGCAGGACGCAGCGCGTCGGTGATGCCGGCGGCGGAGATCGCCCGCAGCAGCCCCACGTCGCGCAGACCACCGGCGGCCTCCTTGAGGTCGCCCTCCAGCAGGAACGCCAGCTCACCGTGGGCCTGCCAACGAGCCTCGGTGACCTCGCGCAGGCCGGCAAGGTGCCGGACGGCGGTACGCCGCCAGTGATCGGCGGCGGTGCGGATCAGCGCGTCGGCCAGCGCCTGGTCCCCCACGATCAACCGGGCGTCGAGCAGCCCGAGGGCTACCTTGACGTCGTCCTGGGCCACCGAGAGCGCCTCGGCGACGGTGCGTACGGAATGGTCGAGCCGCAGGCCCGCGTCCCAGATCGGGTACCAGACCGAGGCGGCCAACTCGTCCGTGCCGGGCACCCCGGCGTGCACCAGCACCAGGTCGAGGTCGCTGTACGGAGCACACTGCCGCCGACCCAGGCCCCCGACGGCCAGCAGTGCCACCCCGTCCCGCGGCGGCAGCAACCCCCGCAGGAACGAGTCGTAGGCCGCGGCCCGCCCCCGCCGGGCCGCTTCCCCGATCCCCCCGGGAACGCCGACGACCTCGTTGATCAAGAGCTTCGCGTCGCCGTCATCGGCGGGTCCTGACGCGTTCTTCTTGATCAACGAGGTCATGTCAGTCGTGGCCGCGTCAGAGTGCGTCGAGGCCGCGTTCGCCGGTACGCACCCGGACGACCTCTTCGACACCGGTGACCCAGACCTTGCCGTCACCGATCTTGCCCGTGCGGGCCGCTCCGACGATGGCGTCCACCACCTTGTCGACGTCGATCTCGTCGGTGAGCACCTCGACCCGGATCTTGGGCAGGAACTCGACCGTGTACTCGGCACCCCGGTAGACCTCGGTGTGCCCCTTCTGCCGTCCGTACCCCTGAACCTCGCTGACGGTCAGCCCGGCCACCCCGAGGGCGTGCAGGGCCTCCTTCACCGCGTCCAGTTGGTACGGCTTGATGACTGCGGTCACCAGCTTCATGTCCAACCCCTCCATCCCAGGAACGTTAACCGGCGACCTTTTCGCTGACCGGCTCGGCGGGCTCCGCCTCCGGCTTGGCACCACTCGTCGTGCCGCCACCGGGGGTGCCGATGCCGGCCATCGCGAATGCGCCACCCGTGCCGCCACCGGCTGGGGAAAGGTCGTAGCTGCTCTCGGCGTGCTCGGCGATGTCGATGCCCTCGACCTCGTCCTCACCCTTGACCCGGAAGCCGATCGTCTTCTCGATGACGAAGGCCAGCACCCAGGCGATGCCGAACGACCAGACGGTGACGATCAGGCCGGCGAGGGCCTGCCGCCCGAGTTGGGTCGCGCCGCCGCCGTAGAAGAGGCCGTCGGAGGCACCCACCACGTCGCTGATCGCCGCGTTCACCGAGTTGGTGGCGAAGAGACCGAGCCAGAGCGAACCGATCCAACCACCGACGAAGTGCACGCCGACCACGTCGAGCGAGTCGTCGTAGCCGAGCTTGTACTTGAGGCTGATGGCGAGCGCGCACACCGCGCCGGCGACGACGCCGAGCAGGACGGCCGCCCAGGGGGCGATGAACCCGCAGGCCGGGGTGATGGCGACCAAGCCGGCGACGGCGCCGGACGAGGCACCGACCATGGTCGGCTTCCGGTCCTTGATCCACTCGACAGCGATCCAGCCGAGCACCGCAGCCGCCGTGGCGAGCTGGGTGTTGATGAAGGCGAGGCCGGCGACCGAGTCGACGGTCAGCTCGGAGCCGGCGTTGAACCCGAACCAGCCGAACCACAGCAGACCCGCACCGAGCGCGACCAGCGGGATGTTGTGCGGCTTCATGCCCTCCCGCGGCCAACCGAGCCGCTTGCCGAGGACCAGGGCAACGGCCAGGGCCGCCGCACCGGCGTTGATGTGCACCGCGGTGCCACCGGCGAAGTCCAACGCGTGGATGTCAGCGCCGATGATGCCGCCGCCCCACACCCAGTGGGCGACCGGGAAGTAGACCAGGGTGGCCCAGCCGAAGGCGAACAGCAGCCAGCCGGCGAACTTGGCCCGGTCGGCGATGGCACCACTGATCAGCGCGACGGTGATCACCGCGAAGACCATCTGGAAGGCCATGAACACGTAGAGCGGAACCCCGATGCCGCTGGGGTTCTCCGCCGTGGCGCCCCACAGGTCGGTTTCGGCGAGGAAGGTCTTGGTGCCGAGGTACGCGCCCGGGTCGCCCCAGAAGCCGTTCACGTCGGTCCCGAAGGCGACGCTGAATCCGTAGAACCACCACAGAATAGAGATGAGCCCGATAGCCGAGAAGCTCATCATCATCATGTTGAGTACGCCCTTGGCCCGGTTGAGGCCGCCGTAGAACAGCGCCAGTCCGGGGGTCATGAGCAGCACGAGCGCGGTCGAAACCAGCAGCCACGTGGTATTGGCGCCGTCGATCGTCGGTGCTTCAGGCACGCTGGCCTCCTAAAGGTGAAGTCCTCCTTCGCGGCTTTCCGGGGCAGCGTCGCCCGTAGGCCGGTTGCGCGGAAGCTTCGCGGCCGCCTGTTTCACTTTGGGTCCCGTGCGGGTTTCCGTTTCGTGACGGGTTGTTTCGGACGTGTCACGAACTCCGCACAGTCGTCAGCATGGACGATTGTGGATCGACCGGACGGCGATCGTCGATGGCTGACCGGTCAACGGCATCGACCGGTGCGCGTGACGCGCCGGGCCGAGCATCGCCGGACCGGCGCTCAGCGGAGGGCGTTCTCCAGGGTGTGCCGCTCGTAGTCGAGCAGTCGCAGATCGCGCATCGGTCGACGCAGGTGGCCCTTGTGCACGATCCGGACGAACGCCGGCTCACCGGCGGCGGCCATCCGGCGGATCCCCTCGACGTGGTCCACGATCCGTTTACGGATGGTCCGGATCAGCCGGTGCCGATCCCGGGGGATCAGCCCGTACGCGTCGGCGAAGAGCCGGAGGCGGCGAGGGCGGTCCGGGTTCTTCCAGCCCAGCGTGATCGAGTCGCGGTCCGCGAAGATCGGCACCCAGGTCCAGGCCGCGTACGCCACGTCGTAGATCCGCGCTCCGGGCGAGGCGAGGTCGAAGTCGATCAGCCCGAGGGTGCCGTCCGGACGCCAGATCACGTTGTGCGGCGCGGCGTCGTGGTGGCAGATCACCTCGGTGTCCGGCGGTGGGGGCCCGAACGAGCGCCAGACCGCCGCCTGCGGAGGAGTGAAGCCGTACTGCGCGTCGTGGAACATGCGCAGCATGGTGGCGACGGTGACCAGGGCCTCGTCGGTCACCCAGTGCGGGGCGAGCGGATATTCTCCGCACTCCCCCTCCAGGTACGACAGCACCTCACGGTTGCGCTCGTCCATCCCGAGGGCCCGGGGGGCTCCGGTGAACCCCACGTACTCCAGGTGGCGCAGCAGCGCGTGCACGGACGGGGTCCACGGCCCGGCGTTGCGCCGGACCGTGTCACCCACACGGACAACGGTGCTCACGTTGCCGCCGTGCAGCGGGATCTCCTGCGAAGTCACGTACGGTCTCCCGAGGCGCTGCGAAGGATGGCCGGGGTCACGCCAGCCCGCGTACGCGCGATCGTCAGTGGTCACCCGAGACTACGCGTCCCGGCCGGTGGCCTCGGTCCCCAGCAACGCGTCGACGAACTGCGCCGGGTCGAACGGGGCCAGGTCGTCCTTGCCTTCGCCGAGGCCGACCAGCTTCACGGGGATGCCGAGCTTGCGTTGCACGGCGATCACGATGCCGCCCTTGGCGGTGCCGTCGAGCTTGGTCAGCACCACGCCGGTCACGTTGACCACCTCGGTGAAGACCCGGGCCTGCTCCAGGCCGTTCTGCCCGGTGGTGGCGTCCAGGATGAGCAGTGTCTCGTCGATCGGGCCCTGCTTCTCCACCACGCGCTTGACCTTGCCCAGCTCGTCCATCAGGCCGATCTTGTTTTGCAGACGGCCGGCGGTGTCGATGAGCACGGTGTCCACGCCGGTGTCGATGCCGCGCTTGACGGCGTCGAACGCGACGCTGGCCGGGTCGGCTGCCTCGGGCCCCCGCACGGTCTCCGCTCCGACGCGCGAGCCCCAGGTCTCCAGTTGGTCGGCCGCGGCGGCCCGGAAGGTGTCCGCAGCGCCGAGCAGCACGCTGCGACCGTCGGCCACCAGCACCCGGGCGATCTTGCCGCAGGTTGTGGTCTTGCCGGCGCCGTTGACGCCGACAACGAGGACCACCGCCGGCACGCCGTCCTTAGGGGCGGTCCGCAGCGAGCGGTCCAGGCTCGGATCGAGCGCGTTGACCAGCTCGGCGGCGAGCAGTGCCCGCAGCTCGGAGGCCGAGCGGGTGCCGAGCACCCGGGTGCGCTCGCGAAGCCGGTCGACGATGTCGCGGGTGGCGTCGACGCCGACGTCGGCTGTGATCAGGCTGTCCTCGATCTCCTCCCAGACGTCCTCGTCGAGGTGGTCACGGGCGAGCAGGCCGAGCAGGCTCTTGCCGAACACGTTCTGTGAGCGGGACAGCCGCGAGCGGAGACGGACCAGCCGCCCGGCGGTCGGCTCGGGCACCTCGACCTGCGGTTCGAGCACCGGCGGCGGCTCGACCAGGACGCCGGTGGACAGATCGGACTCCGGTGCCTCGACCGGCGGGCCGGCGAGATCCTCCTCAGCCCTGGTGTCGACCTCCGTGCGTGGCAGCGGGGGCTCGGGTCGTCGCCGCAGGCGCGGCACGACCAGCCCGACTGTGCCGGCGATCAGCACACCGAGCAGGACCAGAGCGAGGACGAGATATTCGGCCATGCCGGAATCCTGTCAGATGCCGGCGGCGGCGTCCCAGCCACCGCACCCCGAGCCGTGCACGGAGTCTCAGCCACACCGCCCCCTGGGCGGTGCCAGCACCTCAGCCACCCCCCTGGGCGGTGCTAAGCATCTCAGCCACGGCCCGCAGCCGGTGTCCGGAATCCGGCGGTAGGCTCGCGCCATGTCCGCCGCACACCTCCTCATCGGCCCACTCCTGCGGCGAGTCGTGGACACCCGGGCCACCATCTGGGTAGAGACCGCCGGGCCCGCCGTGGTCACCGTCCGTACCGCCGACGGCGCCACCGGCACCGCGCCCACCTTCTCGGCGTACGACCACCACTACGCCCTCGTGGTCGTGGAGGGGCTCACCGCGGACAGCGAGACCACCTACGAGGTGCTCGTCGACGACGAGCTCGTCTGGCCGGTGCCGAGCAGCGGGTTCCCGCCGAGCGTGATCCGCACCCGGGCTGCCGACGACCGGGACCAGCCGGTCAATTTGATCTTCGGCTCGTGCCGGGAGACCACCCAGCACGCCACCACCCGCAAGCTGCCACCTGACGCGCTGGACGCGTACGCCCGGCGGTTGATGGCGGACCCGGAGTCGAACCCGCTGCCCGACCTGCTGGTGCTGCTCGGTGACCAGGTCTACGCCGACGTCACCTCGCCCACTGTGCGCCGGCTGCTGCGTCGACGGCGGCGGCGGCCGAAGGGCGCGCCGGCCGACCAGGTGGTGAGCTTCGACGAGTACACCAAGCTCTATCTGGAGTCCTGGCGTGATCCGGAGATCCGCTGGCTGCTCTCCACGGTGCCCAGCGTGATGATCTTCGACGATCACGAGATCATCGACGACTGGAACACCTCGGCGGCGTGGCGGGCCGACGTACGCGAGCAGCCGTGGTGGGCGGAGCGGATCGGCAGTGGGCTCGCCTCGTACTGGGTCTACCAGCATCTGGGCAATCTCTCCCCAGACGAGATCGTCGCCGATCCGGTCTTCGCGAAGGTCGCCGCCGCCGAGGACGCCACCAGCGTGCTGCGTGAGTTCGGCCACCGGGTCGACCAGGAGTCCGACCTGGCGCACGACACCGAGCGCTGGCGCGCGGTGCAGTATCAGTGGAGCTACGCGCTGGATCTGGGCCGGACCCGGCTGGTCATGCTGGACAACAGGTGCAGCCGGGTGCTCGAGCCCAACAGCCGGGCGATGCTGCCGCCCGGCGAGTGGGCCTGGTTCCTCGACCAGGCGCACGGGGTCTACGACCACCTTGTGGTGGGCGCCTCGCTGCCCTGGCTGCTGCCGCAGGGCATCCACCACATCGAGGCGTGGAACGAGAAACTGGCGGACTCACGCCGACCGTGGGTGGCGCGCGGGGCGGAGAAGCTGCGGCGTGCGCTGGACCTGGAGCACTGGGCGGCGTTCCGGCGGTCCTTCGAGGCGCTCGCGGAGACGTTCGCAAGGATCGGCACCGGCACGCCGCGGCAGTCCGGCGCGCGGATCGGGGCCGGCCCGGCGTACGCCCCACCGGCGTCGATCAGCGTGCTCTCCGGTGACGTGCACCACTCGTACGTGGCGCGGGCCCGGTTCGCGGACCCGGCGGTGGTCACTCCGGTGCACCAGCTCACCTGTTCGCCGATCCACAACCAGGTGCCGGCGGGCATTCGCCCGCTGATGAAACTGGGCTGGTCGCCGGGTCCGGCCGGGGCCACCCGGGCGCTGGCCCGTTCGGCGGGCGTACGCCGGCCGGGGGTGCGCTGGCGCAAGCTGGCCGGCCCGTACTTCGGTAACGCGGTCGCCACTCTGACCCATCAGGGGCGCGGGGCGGACGTGGTCATCGAGGGCACCACGAAGGACGGGCACCTACGCCCGGTGATGCGGCGTCGACTCTCCGGCGACGGCGAGCCGGCCGCGCCGTAGTCTCTACGCCGTGGACGAGCACCTGCCGGAGCCGATCCGGGCGGTCGAGCACGAGTTGACCGCTCTGTTGCGCCGTGGGCGGGCGGTCTCCTGGGAGATTGCCCGGGAGGTGCACCCGAATCTGGAGCCGAACACCTACGGGTTGTTGCTGTGGTTGCGGCGTAGCGGGTCGATCCGGTTGACCGAGTTGGCGGCGCGGCTGGGCGTGGGCAAGGGCACGCTGAGCCGGCAGATCAACGCGTTGGAGGTCCTCGGCCTGATCCACCGCGACCCCGATCCGAGTGATCGGCGGGCCGCGCAGATCAGCATGACCGAGGAGGGGCAGCGCCGGTTCGACGTTGCCCGTTCGGCGCGACTGGGCGAGTTTCTGCGCGCCCTGGACGGTTGGCCGGAGCGGGACGTCGAGGAGTTCGCCCGGCTGCTCGGCCGGTTCAACGACTCCTGGCAGTAGGCATCGCGACGGGGAATAGCGCGCCGGTCCGACAAGTTGTTGCTTCAGGCAACCAAGGCATACGGTTGCCTCAGGCAATTCTCAGGCGGCCCACGCGTACCAGTCCGTCGCCGTTCCACCTCGACTCCGCTCGGAGGCAACACACGATGAGCCAGGCCACAGTCCCCACGCGGGCGGCCGCCGTCGACATGACCCACCGGCAGATCCTGGAAGCACTCTCCGGCCTGCTGCTGGGTCTGTTCGTCGCGATCCTCTCCTCCACGGTCATCTCGAACGCGCTGCCGCGGATCATCACCGAACTGCACGGCGGCCAGTCCGCGTACACCTGGGTGGTGACCTCGGCCCTGCTCGCGACCACCGCGACCACCCCGATCTGGGGCAAAATGGCCGACCTGACCAACAAGAAGACACTCGTCCAGCTCGCGCTGGGGATCTACGTGCTGGGCTCGGTGCTGGCCGGCCTCGCCCAGGGCACTGGTGAGCTGATCGCCTGCCGCGTGCTCCAGGGCGTCGGCGCCGGCGGCCTCACCGCACTGGCTCAGGTGATCATGGCCACGATGATCGCGCCCCGCGAGCGGGGCCGCTACAGCGGCTACCTCGGCGCGGTGATGGCCGTCGGCACCATCGGCGGCCCGCTGATCGGCGGCGTGATCGTGGACACCTCCTGGCTCGGCTGGCGCTGGTGCTTCTACGTCGGCGTGCCGTTCGCCATCATCGCGCTGATCGTGCTCCAGAAGACCCTGCACCTGCCCGTGGTCAAGCGGAAGGCGCAGATCGACTGGTGGGGCGCCACCCTGATCACCGCCGCCGTCTCGCTGCTGCTGATCTGGGTCTCGCTCGCCGGCGACCAGTTCGCCTGGGCGTCCTGGCAGACCGCCGCGATGGTCGTCGGTGCCCTGATCCTCGGCGCGCTGGCGATCCGGGTCGAGACCCGGGCCGCCGAGCCGATGATCCCACCGCGGCTGTTCCGCAACCGCACCATCACCCTCGCCGTGATCGCCAGCATCGCGGTCGGTGTGGGCATGTTCGGCGCGTCCATCTTCCTGGGCCAGTACTTCCAGATCAGCCGTGGGCAGAGCCCGACCATGTCCGGCCTGATGACCCTGCCGATGATCCTCGGCCTGCTGGTCGCCTCCACGGTCATCGGGCGGGTCATCAGCAAGACCGGCCGCTGGAAGCGGTACCTCGTGATCGGGTCGGCGCTGCTCACCATCGGCTTCGCGCTGATGGGCACCCTGCGCGCCGACACCAGCTTCACCCTGCTCAGCGTCTACATGCTGCTGATCGGTGTCGGCCTGGGAATGACCATGCAGAACCTGGTCCTCGCCGTGCAGAACACCGTCGGCCCGCACGAGCTCGGCGCGGCCAGCTCGGTGGTGGCGTTCTTCCGCAGCCTGGGTGGCGCGATCGGCGTCTCCGCCCTCGGCGCGGTGCTCGCCCACAAGGTCAAGGACTACACCGCCGACGGGCTGGCGCAGCTCGGCATCCCCGCCTCCAGCTCGGGCAGCGGCGGCGCCCTGCCCGACGTGCACACCCTGCCCGGCCCGCTGCGGGCTGTCGTCGAGAGCGCGTACGGCCACGGTGCCGGTGACATCTTCCTCGCCGCCGCCCCGTTCGCGTTGATCGCGCTGATCGCTGTGGTCTTCATCAAGGAGGTGCCGCTGCGCCAGCACAACGGCAACCCGGTTTCCGAGCAGGTCGAGCGGGAATCGACAGTCACCGCCGGCGCTGGCGCACCCGTGATCCGTACCGGCGAGCAGAGGTGAGGTAGAGCCATGGGCGTGGGAGCACCGGACCGCGAGGAGTACGGCCCCCGGACCCGACCGCTGCCCTTCGAGCGCGGCACGGACGGCCCTCGGGTGATCATGGCGGGTGTCGACGGCACCCGCACCTCCGAGCGGGCCGGTGCCTACGCCGCCGGCCTGGCCCGTCGGCAGAGCGCCGCGCTGGTGGTGGTCTTCGTCAGCTCACCGAGCGGGCTGACCGCCCTGGTTCCCGGCATGGACGCCGGCGCGGTCCAACGCACGCACGACGAGCTGGCCGACGAGCTGCGCCGGGAGTGCCGGCGTGGGGCCGAGCAGTGGGGCATTCCGGTGACCTTCCTGTGCCGGCGCGGCGACGCGTACGCCGAGCTGCGCGCGGCGGCGGACGAGTTCCAGGCCGACATGGTGGTGGTGGGTGCCTCCGAGCAGGCCGGGCACCGCCTGGTCGGCTCGGTCGCCACCCGCCTGGTCCGCGCCGGCCGCTGGCCGGTCGTCGTGGTGCCCTGAAAACCGCTCGCGACTGTCTTACCCGAGCCGCAGGATGACCCGATGACGACTTGGAGAGCACCGCAGATCGACCGCAGCCACGAGCCGTTGGTCGCTGATGAGCGCACCATGCTGGAAGGCTGGCTCGATTACCACCGCGACACCTTGCTGCACAAGTGTGCCGGCCTGACCGCCGAGCAGTTGCGCACGGCAAGCGTCGAGCCGTCCGGCCTGAGCCTTCTCGGGTTGGTCCTGCACATGACCGATGTGGAGCGCTCATGGTTCCGCCAACGCTTCGCCGGCCAGGACCTGCCCGACCTCTTTGACTACACCACCGACAACGACGCCGACTTCCATGCTGCGGCCAACGCCGACGCGGAGGCCGCCTTCGCCGCCTTCCGGGCCGAGGTCGAAGCGGCCCGCGCGGCGACCGAGGGGCGGTCCCTGGACGACACGTTCAGGCTGACCCGCAGCGACGGGAACCGCACCTTCAGCCTGCGCTGGGTGTACGTGCACATGATCGAGGAGTATGCGCGGCACAACGGCCACGCCGACCTGATCCGGGAACGCATCGACGGCGTCACCGGCGACTGACAGGCACTCAGTAGTCCAGGGCCGCCCGCAGGTAGCGCAGGTCCGCGTGGCCGCCCCAGCGGTGCGCCGACAACCCGGCGGACCGGGCACCCCGCACGGCCCAGTCCTCGTCGTCGACGCAGAGAACCCGGGCCGGCGGGGTGGCCAGGGCCACGCAGGCGGCCTTGAAGTATTCCGGGGCGGGCTTGTGTACGCCGATCACCGAGGAGTTGACCACCACGTCCAGCTCGCCGACCAGGCCGAGCGCGGCCAGGTCGGAGTCGAGCAGGTCGGTGGCGTTGGTGCCCAGCCCGACCCGGACGCCCGCCGCACGGACCTCCCGAACGAACGTCAGCACCTCCTGGTCGACCTCTCCGCGGTAGCTCTGCCACTGCTCCACAGCGGCGCGGGCGCGTTCCGGGCTGCCCACCGATTCGGCCAGGGCGTCCGCCACGCTGTCCATCCATTCAGCGTGGTTGACCTGGCCGGTCAGCACCGGCTGGAGCCGCCCCCACTGCATGGCGATCTCACCGAGCACCCCCTCGGAGAGGCCGTACTCCCGCTCGACAACGGCGGCCACCGCCGGGTCCCACCGGCGCAGTACACCGTCGAAGTCCAGCAGGAGCGCCGTCGCGCGTTCCCGAGCCACTACCCGTTCTCCTCGCCGCGGCCGTGCCGCTGGTCGTCCTCGTCGGCCCGATTGAGCCGTTGGCTGATCACCTGGGTGACCCCACTGCGCATGGTCACGCCGTAGAGCGCGTCGGCGATCTCCATCGTCCGCTTCTGGTGCGTGATGACGATCAGCTGACTCTTCTCGCGCAACTGTGCCATCAACGTGATCAACCGGCCCAGGTTGACGTCGTCCAGGGCCGCCTCCACCTCGTCCATGATGTAGAACGGGCTGGGCCGGGCGCGGAAGATCGCCACCAACATGGCCACCGCGGTCAGCGACCGCTCGCCACCGGAGAGCAGCGACAGACGCTTGATCTTCTTGCCCGGCGGGCGGGCCTCCACCTCGACGCCGGTGGTGAGCAGATCGTCGGGTTCGGTGAGGATCAGCCGTCCCTCGCCACCGGGGAAGAGCACTGTGAACACCTGCTCGAACTCCCGGGCGGTGTCCTCGAAGGCGCTGGCGAAGACCTCCAGGATCCGCTCGTCCACGTCCTTCACCACGGTGAGCAGGTCCCGACGGGTGGCCTTGAGGTCCTCCAACTGCTCGGAGAGGAACTTGAAGCGCTCCTCCAGCGCGGCGAACTCCTCCAGCGCGAGTGGGTTGACCTTGCCGAGCAGGGCGAGTTCCCGTTCCGCCTTCGCGGCCCGCTTCTCCTGCACCGGCCGCTCGTAGCGCACCGGCTCGGGCACCGGCAGACCGTCACGTTCGGCCGTCGCGACGTCCACCGCGGTCGGCGGAACGGGCTGAGTCGGACCGTACTCGGCGACCAGCGTCTCCACGTCCAGCCCGAAATCCTCGGCGGCCTTCGCCTCCAACTGCTCGATGCGCAGCCGCTGCTCCGCCCGGGCCACCTCGTCGCGGTGCACCTGGCTGGTCAGTCGCTCCAACTCCGCGCCGAGCCGCTTGGCGGCACCGCGTACCTCCTGAAGCTCCGCCTCCCGCGCGGCGCGCTCCAGGGCGACCGCGTCGCGGTGCTCCTCCGCCGTCGCGATCGAGGTGGTCAGTCGGGTCAGCGCCTCCCGGGCGCCACCGGCGACGGACCGGGCGATGCCCGCACCCCGGGCGCGGGCGGCCCGCCGGGCCGCCGCGCGTTCCCGGGCAGCCCGTTCCGCGGTGGCCTGCCGCGCGAGCGAGTCGGCCCGGCCGGCGATCGAGGAGACCCGCTCCTCGGCGGTACGCACGGCGAGCCGGACCTCCATCTCGTTCTGCCGGGCCTGCGGCACCATGGCCGCCAGTTGATCCCGTTCCTCGGTGGAGGGCTCGGCGTCGACCGGGGTCTCCTCGGCCAGCCGTAGCCGCTCCTCCAGCTCGGCGAGCGCGGTGAGGTCCCGTTGCCGGGCGGCCTCGGCGCGGGAGCGGGAGTCGCCGAGCCGGTCGGTCTCGGCCTTCGCGGAGCGGGCCGCCGCGCCCAGCTCGGCCAGCCGGCGAGCGGCGGCGTTGCGGTGGCTCTCCGCCTCCCGCTTCTCGGCGGCGGCGTGCTGCACGGCCTCCTTGGCGGTCGCCACCTCGGCGCGCGCCTCGACCAACTGATCACGCAGCTCCAGGCCGGCGCGTTCGGCGGTGACCCGGTTCGCGCGGGCCTCCTC
The DNA here is from genome assembly GCF_040648775.1 of Micromonospora sp. NPDC049089. Taxonomy (NCBI): domain Bacteria; kingdom Bacillati; phylum Actinomycetota; class Actinomycetes; order Micromonosporales; family Micromonosporaceae; genus Micromonospora; species Micromonospora sp. NPDC049089. The sequence continues at coordinate 5,116 of NZ_JBEZEH010000080.1, read as the reverse complement.
GACTGCGGCCTGCACCTCGATGTAGCTGGGAGCCTTGGCCGACCCGCCCGCCGCCGCGTACGCCCCGACCACGTCACCGTCCGGGGTGACCGCCCGCAGCTCGGGGTTGCTGGCGACCAGCTCGGCGGCGGCGGCGAGATCGTCGACGAGCGCCACGTCCCGCAGGGCCCGGTGCACCGCCGGACGCAGCTCGGCGCTGCACTCCACCAGGTCGGGCGCCCACCGGGCGTCGTCCGGCAACTTCGGGCGTAGCGCGTCGGCGGAGCCGGTCATGCCGGGCCCCGCCGGGCTGCCGACCAGCAGTCCGGCCCGGCCGGCGTCGGAGATCTTCAACAGCCGCATCGCCTCGACGGCCTCGTCCACCCCACTGACGGCGACGGCGTCGGCGAGGCCGCCGAGCGCGGCGGCCAGCGCGGCCTCGTGACCGGGTGCGACGGTGAGCAACCCGGCGAGGCTGCCGAGCAGGCCGGGCACGTCTCCGGCGCGGGCGAGCAGCGCCCCGGCGCCGTCCTTGCGCCGCAGCCCCAGGGCGAGCGCCTCCTCGCGGGCCTTCCAGGAGGCGGCGTCCTTCTCCGCGGCCCGCTCGGCGTCGGACAGCGATCGGACGGTGGCCTGGGCGCGTTCCTGCACGGCGACCGCCTCGGCGTGCCGGGCGTCCAGGTCCGCGTTGTCCCGGTCGGCCTCGGTGGACTGGGCGGCGACCGCGTCCAGGTCGGCCTGTGCCTGCTCGGCGCGGCCCAGCGCGTCGGCGTGCGCGATCGCGAGGCGTTCGATCTCCTCGCCTGCGCTGGTGGTCCGGGCCCGGGCGGAGTTGACCTGGCCGGTGAGCCGGGCCATCCCCTCGCGCCGGTCGGCGATGGCCTTGGCCGCGGCGACCAGCTCGCGCTCGGCGGCGGCCAGCTGCCGCTCCAACTCCTGGCGGTGCTCGACCGCCTCGGCCAGTCGGATCTGGTCGTCAGTGAGCGCGCCGCGCAGCTCCTCCTCCTGCTCGCGGACGCGTTCCGCCTCGGCTTCCAGCTGGTCCGGGTCGCGGCCGGGCCGCTCGTCGTCGCCGGTGGCGCTGAGGTGCCGCAGTCGCTCCCGGGCCAACTGCTCGATCGAGCGGAAGCGTTCCTGGAGGGCGGAGAGCTTGTACCAGGTGTCCTGGGCGGCGGCGAGCAGCGGCGCGTCCTCCGCGAGGGCGGCCTCCAACTCGCCGAGCCGACCCTGCACCTCGGTGTGCTCACCCTCGATCTGCTCGCGCCGCTCGCGCAGCGCGGTCTCGTCGGCGATCTCCCGGTCCAGGGTGGTCCGCAGGGTGGCCAGGTCGTCGGCGAGCAGCCGCAACCGGGCGTCGCGCAGGTTGGCCTGGATGGCGGCGGCGCGCCGGGCCACCTCGGCCTGCCGGCCCAGTGGCTTGAGCTGACGACGAAGCTCCGCCGTGAGGTCGGTCAGGCGATTGAGATTCACCTGCATCGCGTCGAGCTTGCGAAGCGCCTTTTCCTTGCGCTTGCGGTGCTTGAGGACGCCGGCCGCCTCCTCGATGAACGCGCGGCGGTCCTCCGGCTTGGCGTGCAGCATGCCGTCGAGGCGGCCCTGCCCGACGATGATGTGCATCTCCCGGCCGATGCCGGAGTCGGACAGCAGCTCCTGGATGTCGAGCAACCGGCAGGAGTTGCCGTTGATCTCGTACTCGCTCTCGCCGGAACGGAACATCCGGCGGGTGATGGAGACCTCGGTGTACTCGATCGGCAGCGCGCCGTCGGTGTTGTCGATGGTGAGGGTGACCTCGGCGCGACCCAGCGGAGCCCGGCCGGAGGTGCCGGCGAAGATGACGTCCTCCATCTTGCCGCCACGGAGGGCCTTGGCGCCCTGCTCGCCGAGGACCCAGGCGATGGCGTCGACGACGTTGGACTTGCCCGAGCCGTTCGGGCCCACCACACAGGTGATCCCGGGCTCCAGCTTCAACGTCGTGGCGGAGGCGAAGGACTTGAACCCCTTCACCGTCAGGCTCTTGAGATACACCTACTCGATCCTCGTCCGGTGGCCGCCGTACCGTCGCCGGCTGTGGGGACCTGGGTGAACCCGCAGACTAACCCGGCGGTGGGAGCGCGCCGGCACGCGACCCGCCCCGCGTCGCGTCGGCAGTGGGCGCGCTGTTGTTCGGTCGACAGCGAGAAAGACAAGCGCCTTTCATGATCGGCTTATCCGCCGACTTGCTTTTCGGTAACTGTGCGGCGCGCTTCCCGCACGATCGGCTGCAAGATCATGAATCGTCGGCGCCGAAAAGGTGCCGGACAGTGTTGCGCGCCGGCACTGAGGTGTCGGCGCGCATTTTTGCGGTGGTGCGATTCAGTTTTGTGCGACGTGAAGATCAGGTCAACGCCGGCTCGGCCAGACGGAGAAGATCGTCCGCCTCCGCCGCAGCCGCCGCGAGCCGATCATTGTCGGCACGCAGACGCGTGATCTCGAACTCCAGCGCCTGAACCCTGGAACGCAGTCGGGTGACCTCGTCGAGCAGACGCCGGTCGGGCGCTGCACCTACGTGGCCGTAGAGGGCCTTCGCCATGCTGACTCCTTGATATGCGCTGCCGGAAAGGCCGGCCAAACGCGCGCCCATTTGTACGCGGCTGTCATTCCAGGCTGTATCTGGGCATGACCGGGCGCGACTGGCGACACCTATATATTGAGCCGCAAACCCCTCCTTCGTCAAGTTCTCGCAGGCCGTAGATCATCTCCACGTCGACCTGTCCACTTGCCGGGGGGCTGCCGCAAGGCACGGACACTCTCTGTCCGGACACCTTTACTGTACGCCCGGATCCGCGGAAGTCAGCACCCTCGTGTCCCACTTCCCCTTAACTCTTTCTTAGCCACGTTGCCGCAGCTCGTAGGCGCGCCGTAGCGTCAGCCCGGCCCGCAACCGACCCGTGGAGGCATAGGCGTGTACGGCTGGACCGATCCGATGGACCCCAACGGCGCCCCCCGGCGCGCCGGAGGGCCGACCGACGAGCCGGCCTGGCTGCACGACCGCCCGGAGCCCCGCTCGGCCTATCTCTTTGGCGACGAACCCGGCCAGCCGGGCGACGAGTGGCACCGGGAGCAGCCCACCGACGGCCGGCTACCGGACCCGGCGATCCCCGCCGAGGAGGCCGACGCCCACACCGCCGCCTGGGGGGCCTACCAGCCGGACGGCGAGACCCACGGTTGGGGCGACAGCCGCCCGGCCCAGGACACCACCGGCGGACGACGCGCCGAGGTGCCCGGCGGCTGGCACACCGACACCGACCCGGAGACCACCGACGGCTGGCACGGCACCGCCGAGACCAGCCGGCCCGGCGAGGGACGGCACCGCTCCCCACGCCGCTGGCGCCGGCCACTGATGATCGGGGGGGCCGCCGCGGCCGCCACCCTCGTGGTGAGCTTCGGCGTCGGCGCGCTCACCCTGCCCGGCGGTGACGACGGGGCCGCTCAGCAGACGGCCGTCGACGACTCCTTCGCGACGTCGGCCGCGCCCACCGAAGAGCCGGCGCTGGACACCCTCGCCGCACCCTCTCCGTCGACCATCCCCAGCCCGGCTTCTCCGAGCCCGTCGCCGACCAAGGTCGTCAAGCCCACACCAGCGTCGTCGCGGAGCACCGCCGCTTCGCGCCGGAGCGTCCAGCGCAGCACCGCGCCGAGCAACACCGGCAGCTCCACCGGCACCAGCGGCTCCAGCGGCACCGTCAGCGCCCAGGCCCGCGAGGTGGTGGACCTGGTCAACGCCGAGCGGGCCAAGGCCGGCTGCAAGGCGCTGAGCATCAACACCAAGCTGATGACGGCCGCCCAGCGGCACAGCCAGGACCAGGCCGACAACAAGAACATGTCGCACACCGGCAGCGACGGCAGCAACGCCGGCACCCGGCTGGACCGGGTCGGCTACACCTGGCGCACGTACGGCGAGAACGTGGCCTGGAACCAGCAGACCCCGGCCGCGGTGATGGACGCGTGGATGAACAGCTCTGGTCACAAGGCCAACATCCTGAACTGCGCGTTCACCGAGATCGGCGTCGGCATCGCCAACAGCAACGGACCGTACTGGACGCAGGTCTTCGCGGCGCCGCGCTGACCGCGCGTCGTTCCCGCCCCCGCGCTCGTTGACCCGGTGAGGTACGTCGGGCCGGAGCGTGGGGGCCGCGTACCGGTGCGGGCGGCGACCGGCCGCCCGGGACCCGGGAGCTGCCGATGCGGATCCGGCCGCGGCGACGCGTCGCCGTACGCCCAGTGCGCCGTGTCCTGTCCGCCAGCGTCGCGCTGATGCTGGTCTTGCCGGCGTACGGGTGCCGGCCCGCGCTGACCCCGCCCGGGGCGCCCACCGCGTGGCCAGCGGCGCAGGCCCGGCACTGGCAGTGGCAGTGGCAGCTCAGCGGCCCGCTCGACCCGGCGGTGGACGCTCACGTCTTCCTCCTCGACCCGGTGGCCACCACCGCCGCGCAGACCGCCGACCTGCGCTCCCGGGACCGCCGGCTGATCTGCCAGGTGAACGTGGGATCGGTCCGCTCCGACGACCCGGACGCCAGCCGGTTTCCGGAGGTCGTCCGGGGCGCGGCCGGGCGTCGACCCGACAGCCGGTGGCTGGACGTCCGGAGTTGGGACGCACTCCGGCCGGTGCTGACCGACCGGTTCCGGCTCTGCCGGGGCAAGGGCTTCGGCGCGGTGGCGCTCTTCGACGCCGATGGGTACGCGGCGCGCTCCGGCTTTGCGCTCGACTTCGACGACCAACTGCTGTTCAACCGCCGGCTGGCCGAGCTGGCCCGCTCGCTGAGTCTCTCCCCGGGGCTGGTCAACGACGTGCCCCAGCTCGCCGCGCTGGCCCCGGACTTCGACTTCGCCGTCAACGAGGAGTGTGTCCGGCTGGCCCAGTGCGCCAAACTGCTGCCGTTCAGCGACGCCGGCAAGCCGGTCTTCCACGTCGAGTACACCGGCTCGACCGACGACTTCTGTGTCACCACCGTCGGCTACGGCTTCGCGTCCATCCGAAAGGACCGCGCCCTCGACGCATCCCGCGAACCCTGCCCCCTCCCCTAACCCCCCGGCCCACCCGCGCCCCGCCCCGCGCCGCCCCGCGCCGCCCCGCCCCGCCCCAGCCCCAGCCCCAGCC
>NZ_JBEZEH010000079.1:0-27916 GCF_040648775.1 Micromonospora sp. NPDC049089 | reverse complement strand
CCTGGCGCCTCGCCGCGCCGGGCCGCCGCGCCGCGCCGCGCCGGGCCGCCGCGCCGCGCCCCGCCGGGCCGCCGCGCCGCGCCGCGCAGGGCCGCCGCGCCGCCGGGCGGCGTCGCCCCGGCGCTCAGGCCATGGATGAATCGTTTACGGCATCAACTCCAAAGGCGTCCCCGCACACACCCGCCCGCTGATCCGCGTCGAGTGAGGGGCGCTGGACCGCCCGTTGGTCCCGGCCAAGCCGGCGACGCCGGCAGGGGCGTGCGAAGGAGCCGGCAGGGTAGATCTTGGACACTTTCCGTTTCGTGCTGACGGAAACTGTCCAAGATTGCCAGCCGTGGTGCGTGAGGCTGCTGCCGTCGCACCCAAACGGGCCCTCGTCACGGCGACCACCCGCGAGGCGGGCAGTCCCCGGGCTGGGCGGCCAGTCGGGCTGCTCGCATCGTCAGGTAGAGCTGCTCGGGGCGGCTGCTCGTGCGGGCGGCGGCGATCCGATAGTCGGCGACCGCGCGGGCCTGGTCACCGGCCATCTCATGCAGGTGGGCGCGGGCGGCGGCCAGCCGGTGGTGTCCGGCCAACTGCGGGTCGTCCGTCAACGCGTCGAGGGCAGCCAGGCCGGCGGCTGGTCCGTGCACCATGGCAGTTGCCACGGCCCGGTTGAGGGCCACCACAGGGCTGGCGGCCAAGCGTTCCAGCACCTCGTACAGCGCCAGGATCTGCGGCCAGTCGGTCTGCTCGGTGCTCGGCGCCTCGTCGTGCAGGGCGGCGATGGCGGCCTGCACCTGGTACGGACCGACCGGCCCGCGCGGTAGGGCCCGGGTGACCAGTGCGACGCCTTCGGCGATCGCCGTCGCGTCCCATCGGCTGCGGTCCTGATCGGCGAGCGAGATCAGCTCGCCGGAGGGCCCGGTCCGCGCCGGTCCACGGGCCTCGGTGAGCAGCATCAACGCCAGCAGCCCGGCTGATTCGCTGTCGTTCGGCAGCAGCGTGTGCAGCGCGCGGGTCAGCCGGATCGCCTCCGCCGCGAGGTCGACGCGACGCAGGTCCGGGCCGGTGGTGCTGGTGTGGCCCTCGGTGAAGACCAGGTAGAGCACCTGTCGTACGGCGACCAACCGGTCCGCTCGATCCGCCGGCTCGGGCATCCGGAACGGCAGCCCGGATACCCGGATACGGTGCTTGGCCCGGCTGATCCGCTGCGCCATCGTCGCCTCGGGCACCAGGAACGCGCGGGCGATCTCGGCGGTGCTCAACCCACCGACGGCGCGCAGGGTCAGCGCCACCGCCGATGTCGGCGCGAGCGCCGGGTGACAGCAGAGGAAGAGCAGCACCAGCGTGTCGTCCCGCTCGGCGGTCAACTCCTCGTCCGGGGCTGGCGAGTACCGCTGGTCGTCCGGATCCCGGCGGGCGACCAGGTCCTCCCGGCGGCGTCGGGCCTGCTCACCGCGGACCAGCTCGATCATCCGCCGGTAGCCGACCTGGATCAGCCAGCCACGGGGGTTCGCCGGCAGTCCCTCGGTCGGCCACTGGGTGGCGGCGGCCAGCAGCGCCTCCTGCACCGCGTCCTCAGCGGTGGCGAAGTCACCGAAGCGGCGGCTGAGCACGCCGAGGACCTGCGGCGCCAACTCGCGCAGCAGGTCCTCGATGCGGGGATCGGTGTTCAGCCCTCACAGCTCCTGTGCCGGGGCGGACATCACCGGGTGCACCTCGATCGGCATGTTCAGCGGACGACCACCGGGGCCGGGCGCCGTGGAGATGTGCGCGGCCAACTCCACGGCCCGCTGCGGGCTCTCGCAGTCGACGATCCAGAAGCCGGCCAGGAACTCCTTCGTCTCGGCGAACGGCCCCTCGGTGACGACCGGTGCCCCGCCCTCACCGGCGCGGACGATCCGGGCCTGCTGCGGGCCGCCGAGACCCTGCCCGTCGACCCACTCACCGGCGGCGGTGAGCTTGGCGTTGACCTCGCCCATGAACGCGATGTGCGCCCGGACCTCGTCCTGGGTCCAGGTGTCGATGCTCGGGAAGTCGGTCCCGGCGGCGCTGAACTGCATCAGCAGCATGTACTTCATTGTTGGCTCCTCACGCCTGGGCACCGTCGTCGGTGCTCTCACCCTGAGGTAGAAGCCGGCCCCGCCGTTCTCGACACCCCGAGCAAAGAAATTTCTAGCCGACGGCGTCGACTTCCAGCACCAGGCTCTGCTCCGGGTGCAGGGCGGGCAGTTGCACACCCACCCGGGCCAGCGCCGCCCCGCTGAGTGTGAGACCACCCGCCAGCCAGGTGGGCGGGGACAGGTGGATGCTCGCCGGGCCCGGTACGCCCGACACCTGTCGCACCCGGTACCGCCGGCCGGGGTCGAGGCCGGGCAGCCGCACGGCGCCGGGCACCTGCGTCACCGATGTGGTCAGCCGGGCCACCGCGTACACCGCTCGGGTGTTGTCGTGGGCGACCACGCCGTGCGCCCAGACGGCCGGGTCGGGGTGGTCGACCCGGATCACCCGACCAGCGTGCAGCAGCGGGCGCAGCCGTTTGTGCAGCGCCACCCAGGCGGCCAGCTCGGTCTGCTCGGCAGCGCTGATCGAGGCGATGTCCCACTCGATGCCGTGGTGGCCGAAGAGCGCGGTCGCCGCCCGGAAACCCAGGTCGTGTACGCGGTTGGTGGTGTGTGAGCGTTCCGGGCCGATGTGGGTGCCGATCAGCTCCGGTGGCAGCAGCAGCCCCGTCCAGCGCTGGATGCTGAGCCGCTCCAGGGCGTCGTTGCAGTCGCTGGCCCAGACCCGGTCGGTACGCGCCAGGATGGCGAGGTCGACCCGGGCTCCGCCGGACGAGCAGCTCTCGATCTCGACGCCCGGGTGCCGAGCGCGCAACTCGTCGAAGAGCCGGTAGACCGCCAGGGTCTGCCCGTGCACCCCGGGGAGGCCGTGGTGCCCGGCCTCGGTGAGGTCCCGGTTCTGGTCCCACTTGAGGTACCGGATGCCGGGGTGGTCGGTGAGTAGCGTGTCGAGACGTTCCCGCACGTAGTCGTACGCCTCGGGGCGGCCCAGGTCGAGCACCTGCTGGTGACGCCAGGCCGGCGGCAGCCGCCCCGGCACGGCGAGCACCCAGTCGGGGTGCGCGCGGAACAGGTCCGAGTCGGGGTTGACCATCTCCGGCTCGACCCAGAGGCCGAACTGGAGGCCCTGGCCGGTGACGTGCTCGATCAGCGGTTGCAGGCCGTCCGGCCAGACGCCCTCGTCGACGTACCAGTCGCCGAGCCCGGCAGTGTCGTCGCGCCGGCCCCGGAACCAACCGTCGTCGAGCACGAACCGCTCCACGCCGATCTGCGCGGCCCGGTCGGCGAGCGCCCGCAGCCGGTCCAGGTCGTGGTCGAAGTAGACCGCCTCCCAGACGTTGAGGGTCACCGGACGGGGGGAGCGCGGGTGCCCGGGGCGGGCCCGGAGGTGGTTGTGCAGCACGTCGCTGAGCCCGTCCAGCCCGGTGTCGGACCAGACCGCGTAGAGCAGGGGAGTCTCGTACGACTCGCCAGGACCGAGCCGGACCTCTCCGGGGGCCAGCAGCTCGCCGCCGCCCACTGTGGACTCGCCGGTGGGCCGACGTTCGGCGAACGTGACGTGGTCGCCGCTCCAGGCGGTGTGCACCGCCCAGACCTCCCCATGGCCGAAGCCGAACCCGGCGGTCCCGGCCACCAGCAGCAGAGTGGCGTCGTGCCCGGTACGGCCGCGCCGGCCCTCGCGGACCCAGGTGCCGTGCTGCCACGGGTGCCGCTGCGGGGACCGTTCCCGACACCATCGGCCGGTCAGGTCGAGCAGCTCGGTGGCGACCGCCGGCACCGGCAGCGCCGATGTCAGCTCCCGCAGCTCGTACGCGCTGTCGCCGTCGTTGCGCAGCCGGTGCCGAACGGTCAGCAGGCCGTACGGGTCGAGCGTGATCTCGATGGTCACTGTCAGCCCGGCGGCCGGGTCCGACGCCCGCACGGTCAGCAGCGCCCCGCCCGGCCCGGTGTCGTGCACGTCCAACCCGTCCAGTCGGAACGCGGTGGACCAGTCTCGTCCGTCGCGGTGCCCGGCCAGACCTGGTCGGCCGCTCCAGCCGGCGCTCGCCTCCGGCAGCAGTGACAGCACTGTCGGCTCGTCGAAGCTGCTCGGCACCACCGGCGGTACCGTCGCGTCGCAGAGCTGGCGCAGGTCGTCGTCGTCGAGCGCGCCCACGTCGCCGCCCCAGTGCACGACCCGGGGCAGCCCCGGGCCGCGCGCGTCGAGCACCAGGCTGGTCCGCGCGCGGCGCAGGTGCAGGATCGTCATCCTTTGGATGCTCCCAAGGTCAGGCCCCGAACGAAGTGCCGCTGGAGCATAAAGAAGATCACCAGGGTGGGGATCGCGACGAGCACGCTGCCCGCGGAGACCAGGTTGTTGTCGGTGAAGAACTCACCGCGCAGGTTGTTGAGCGAGCTGGTCACCGGGAACTTGTCGCCGGTGCGCATGAGGACGGTGGCCCAGAAGAACTCGTTGTAGATCCAGGTCACCTCCAGCGTCGCCAGCGCGGCCAGGGCCGGCCGACACAGCGGCATGGTGACCTGCCAGTACTGTCGCCAGATGCTCGCCCCGTCGACCATCGCCGCCTCGTACAGGTCACGGGGCAGCGCCTTCATGTAGTTGCTGAGCACGAAGACACAGAAACCGCACTGGAATGCCACGTTGATCAGGATCAGGCCCCAGTAGCTGTCGTAGAGCAGCTCCGAGTCACTCATGAACTCCGGCAGCGGCACCTCGGTGAACAGCCGGAACAGCGGGATGAGCAGCGCCTGCTGGGGCAGCAGGTTGGCCGCGGTGAAGACCCCGAGCAGGACGAGGTTGAGCTTCCAACTGAACCGGGCGATGACGAACGCCACGCAGGACGCGAGGAAGAGGGTCAGCAGCACCGCCGGCACGGTGATGTAGACCGAGTTGAGGAAGTGCTGTCCGAACTCCGCCGTCCGCCAGGCCGTGACGTAGTTGTCAAAGGTCCAGCCGCCGAACGAGACGTAGCCGTTCGCGGCGGTGTAGTCGTACGAGCGCAGCGAGGTCAGCACCGCCCAGGCGATCGGGAAGAGCCAGGCCAGCGAGACGACGATGAGGAAGCCGTGCAGCAGGATCCGTAACGGGGTCAGCTTGCGGCGGGGCGGCGGCGCGTCGGCCCCGCCCTCGGTACGCCGGGTGACGGTCGCGGTGCTCATTGCCGGTTCTCCCTCATCACGGTCGCCAGGTAGATGGTGATGAAGACCAGCGAGACGACCAGCATGATCGTCGCCAGTGCCGAGCCGAAGCCGATCCGGCTCGCCTCACCCACCACGTTCTGGGTGACCAGCGCGGAGATCAGCTCCAACCCGTTACGGCCCTTGTTGACCACCCAGACCAGGTCGAACGCGCGCAGCGACTCGATCACGGTCACCACCAGCACGATGATGTTGATGGGCCGCATGACCGGGAACACGACGCGGAAGAACGTCCTGCGCTCCGAGGCGCCGTCGACCGCCGCGGCCTCGCGCAACGACGGATCGACGCCCTTCAGGCCGGCCAGGTAGAGCAGCATGATGTACCCGACGTGCCTCCACCCGGAGGCGACCATCACCGCCCAGATGTTGACGTTCGAGTCGCCGTACCAGTCGATGCTGCTGCCGAAGACAGCGTTGATCAGCCCCTGGTCGCGGGAGTAGAGCAACTGCCAGACGAAGCCGATCAGCGCCAGCGAGAGCACCACCGGCAGGTAGAGCGCGGTCTGGTAGAAGCGGCTGCCGCGCAGTTCCTTGTCCAACAGCACGGCCAGGAACATGCCGAACGGGGTGGCGACCACGAACAGCGACGCCAGCCAGAGCAGGTTGTGCTGGATCGCCGGCACGAACGGCGGGTAGATGTTCACCACGTCGCTGTAGTTGCGGGCGCCGACGAGCTCGATCTCGTTGAGTGGGCCGATGCCGTCCCAGTTGGTGCCGGAGAGCAGCACTGTGGCTGCCGCCGGCAACCAGACGAACCCGGTGACGAGCAGCAGCGGGACGAGCACCATCAGCGTGATGACCACGCGGTCGGTGCGGGACAAGAGCCGTAGCCGCCGACGACGACCACCCGTGGAGGTGGTCGTGGCCGGCGGCGGCACGGCGCGATCCGCTTGGATCAGGGGCAGGTCGGACACGATGTCCTCCCCCTTCCGCCGTCAGTCAGTGAAGATCGACTTCTTCTGGTTCTCGATGGACGAGGTCAGGCCGTCGATGTCCTTGGGGTTCTTGATGAACTGCTGGATCGCCGGGATCATCACGGTGGAGGCGAAGTCCGGCCGGGTGTCGCGGTCGAGGAACTGGGCGATCTCGGTGGCCGACCCGACCAGTTCGGCGGCCTTCTTCTGCAGCGCGGTGTAGCCGTTGACGTCCGCGCCGCTGTTGGCGACGAGGACGGCCGGGTCGTTCTTGAGGTTGATGTCCGCGGCCGCCTTGCCACCGAGGTACTCCAGCAGCTTGCGCGCGTTGTCCTCGCTCTTGGGCTTGCGGGCCATCATGTAGCCGTCGATCGGCGCGTCGAGGGCCTTGGCGCCGATGGCCGGGTCGATCTCGGGGAAGGTGAAGAAGTCGAGGTCGTCCTGCTCGTCGTTGCTGAACTGCTGGCCGACGAAGAGGCCGAGCAGGTACATGCCGCTCTTCTTCTGCTGCAACGACTGCGCGGCCTCCTGCCAGGTGCGACCGAGGCTGTCCGGCTGGTGCAGGGGGAGCAGGCCGGCCCAGGTATCGAAGACCTTCTTGACCTTGTCGGAGGTCCAGGCCTCCTTGCCGGCCATCAGGTCGATGTGGAACTGGTAGCCGTTGATGCGTAGGTTGAGGATGTCGAAGGTGCCCATCGCCGGCCAGCCGTCCTTGTCGGCGAAGGCGATCGGGATGAGGCCGTCCTTCTTCATCTGCGCGCCGAGGTCGGTGAACTCGGTGATGGTCTTCGGCACCTGGTAGCCGCGCTGCTGCCACACCGACTTGCGGTAGAAGACGGCCCACGGGTAGTACGTCGCCGGGACGAAGTACTGCTTGCCGTCGTCGCCGGTCGATGCCTTCTTGAAGGCCTCCGAGTAGCCGGAGAGCTTGCCCCACACGTCACTGATGTCGCTGGCCAGGCCCTTCTGAGCGAAGAAGCGCATCCGGTAGCCGGCGAACCAGGTGAACACGTCGTCCGGCTTGCCCTGTAGGTAATTGTTGATGTTCTCCTGGAACGTGTTGTGGTCGACCGTGTTGATCGCGACCTGCACACCGGACGAGGTCTTGAAGCCGTCGGTGACCTTGACGACGACGTCCTTCGGCTTCGGGTCGGACTGGTTCGAGCCGAGCGACACGTCCTTGCTGGACCCGCCGGAGCCGGAGTCGTCGCCACAGCCGGCGAGCAGGCCGGTGCCGAGCAGCGCGCCCGTGCCGGCCGCGCCGGCCAGCAACGATCGTCGGTTGATGCCGGCGACTGAGGGCGGTACGAGCCGAGCCAGGTACTCGGCTTGGGATTGGGGACGGGACATCTGTGCCTCCTGCGGATGAGAAGGAGCTACGCCCAAGGGCCTCAGGGTGGTGAAGGCAGGTCCAGCGTCGTGATCACACATTGAGATCCACCGAGAATCCACATTGGCGAACACGAACGGCCATTGGGGCCTCAAGCTACCCTGCGGTCGGGCCCTGTCAAGAGGGCAGTTCGCCTCTGATAACCCAGTCGTGATCCGGCTGTTACCCGGCAAACGTTGGAAAGAAGCTCGATGTTGGAACCTGTTGACTTCGCTGGACCAGCGGGTGCACCCTCAGCTGTCATGCGACGTTGGCAGGGTGACGGCATCTATTTCGGCGGCGACTACAACCCCGAGCAGTGGCCCGAGGAAACCTGGTCCGAGGACGTCGAGCTGATGCGCCAGGCCGGGGTCAACCTGGTCTCCGTCGGCATCTTCTCCTGGGCGTTGCTGGAGCCCACCCCGGGGCGGTTCGAGTTCGGCTGGCTGGACCGGGTGCTGGATCTGCTGCACGACGGTGGCATTCAGGTCGACCTGGCCACCGCCACGGCCAGCCCGCCGCCGTGGTTGGCCCGCGCGCACCCGGAGACGCTGCCCCGCCGGGCCGACGGCGCGATCCTCTGGCCGGGCGGACGGCAGGCGTACTGCCCCAGTTCACCCGTGTTCCGCGAGCGGTCGCTGGAGTTGGTGCGCGCGGTGGCCGGCCGGTACGCCGAGCATCCCGCCGTGGTCATGTGGCACGTCTCCAACGAACTGGGCTGCCACAACGTGCACTGCTACTGCGACGTCAGCGCCGAGGCGTTCCGCGGCTGGTTGTGCGAGCGCTACGGCGACCTGGACCGGCTCAACGACGCCTGGGGCACCGTGTTCTGGAGCCAGCGCTACGGCGACTGGGCCGAGATCAACCCGCCGCGTGTCGCGCCGACCTTCGCCAACCCGACGCAGCAACTGGACTTCCTGCGGTTCTCCTCCGACGAGCAGCGCGCCCAGCTGCGCGCCGAGCGGAAGGTGTTGCAGACGCTGGTCCGGCAGCCGATCACCACCAACTTCATGATCGGCCTCGGCATCAAACACATGGACTACCACTCCTGGGCGTCCGACGTGGACCTCGTCTCCAACGACCACTACCTGACCGCCGCCGACCCGCAGGCGCACCTCGGGCTGGCGCTCGCCGCCGATCACACCCGGGGCGTCGCCGGCGGCGACCCGTGGCTGTTGATGGAGCACTCCACCAGCGCGGTCAACTGGCAGCCCCGCAACGTTGCCAAGCTGCCCGGGCAGATGCGCCGCAACAGCCTCGCGCACGTCGCCCGCGGTGCCGACGGGGTGCTCTTCTTCCAGTGGCGCGCCTCCCGGGCCGGGGCGGAGAAGTTCCACTCCGCGCTGGTCCCGCACGCCGGGCCGGAGACCAAGGTGTTCCGCGAGGTCTGCCAGCTCGGCGCGGACCTCAAGGCCCTCGCGGAGGTGCGCGGCAGCCGGGTGGACGCCGACGTGGCGATCCTGTTCGACTGGGAGGCGTGGTGGGGCGTCGAGCTGGATTCGCACCCCAGCGCCGACGTCACCTACGCCGACCGGCTGAACGCCCTCCACGGCTCGCTCTGGCGTGCCGGTGTGACGGCCGACATCGTCCACCCGTCGACCGACCTCAACGGCTACCGGCTGGTCCTGGTGCCGACCCTCTACCTGGTCCGGGACGCCGACGTCGCCGCGTTGCACCGCTTTGTCGAGGCCGGTGGCACGGCGGCGGTCACCTACTTCAGCGGCATCGTCGACGCCGACGACCACATCCGGCTGGGCGGCTACCCGGGCGCGTTCCGGGAGCTGCTCGGCGTCCGGACCGAGGAGTTCTTCCCGCTGCGTGCGGGTGAGCAGGTCCAGTTGGACGACGGCAGCACTGCCGACGTGTGGACCGAGTGGGTGCACCCGGACGGCGCCGACGTGCTCGCCTCGTACACCGATGGGCCCTTGCCGGGCGTGCCGGCGCTGACCCGGCACCGGGTGGGCGACGGCGCCGCCTGGTACGTCGGCACCCGGCTGGACGATCCGGCCACCGACCGGTTGGTGGCGCGGCTGCTCGCGGAGGCCGACGTCCGCCCGGCGGCGTCGGCACCCTCGGGCGTCGAGGTGGTCCGCCGCCGCGACGCCGACCGGACCTGGCTGTTCGCGATCAACCACACCGACACCGAGGTACGCCTACCGGCGCGCGGCGTCGAGCTGTTGACCGGGGGATACTGCGCCGGTGAGCTGGCACTGCCGGCCGGTGAGGTGGCGGTCGTCCGTGAGGACCGGGCCGATGCCTTCGCTGTGAAGGAGGTTCCCTGAGTTGCTCGCCCAACAACGGCAGACCGCCATCCTCGATCTGATCCGCCAACGCGGCGGGGTACGGGTGAGTCACCTGGTCAGTCGGTTCGGCGTCTCCGACATGACGATCCGACGCGACTTGGAGGTGTTGGCCGACCGGGGCCTGGTGGACAAGGTGCACGGCGGTGCGACCCTCGCCGGACCCGGCTCGGCCGAGGAACCCGGCTTCGCCGCGAAGTCGATCCGCCAACAGGCGGAGAAGCGGGCCATCGCCGAGCGGGCGGCGACGATGGTGGAGCCGGGAATGGCCATCGCGCTCTCCGCGGGCACCACCACCGCCGCGCTGGCCACGCTCCTCTCCGACGTACGCGGGTTGACAGTGGTGACGAACTCGATCCCGGTGGCCGACGCGCTCTACCAGGACCCGCGCGCCGACCAGACCGTCGTGCTGACAGGTGGCATCCGTACCCCGTCGGACGCGCTGACCGGGCCGGTGGCCGAGGCGGCGATCAGCGCGCTCAACGTCGACCTGCTCTTCCTCGGTGTGCACGGCCTCAGCCCACGAACCGGCTTCACCACACCCAACCTGCTGGAGGCCGGGGTCAACAGGTGTCTCATCGGTGCCGCCCGTCGACTCGTGGTGCTCGCCGACCACACCAAGTGGGAGACGATCGGCATCGCCACCATCGCCCCACTGGAGGCCGCCGACGTGCTGATCACCGACCGTGGGCTGCCGCCCGAGGCCCGCACCACGATCGGCGAGCAGGTCGGCGAGTTGGTGATCGTCGAACCGGGCTGACGACCGGACCGCGCTGTGCTTCCGCGATCTAGGGGTCCTCGTCGGGGAGGCAGACGCCGACGTGGTCGGCCTGCCGCGCGCAGCGGCGGCGACCGGGCATGAGCCGGTCGCAGAAGACCCAATGTCGTACGTGCTGCGCGTCCTCGGCCGAGACGGTGGTGCCGCCGAGGTCGACCTGCGGCATGGAGGCCAGCGAACGGGCCAGCGTCCGCGCCAGGTCCAGTGCCTCGGCCAGGTCGGTGACCGCCACCGGCAGGTGGATCACATGCCGAGGCCTCTGCGGGTACGTCTCGACGGCGAACCGCGGCAACGGCGTGAAGAGCCCGCTGTACTGATGCTCCCAGCCCGGGCTCACGGCTGACCCCGCTCGGACCAGGCGCTCTGCCAGTCGCGCAGCGCCCGCTTTATCCGGGCGTTCTCCTCGCTGAGCCGAGCGACATCGTGGTGCAACGTCGCAAGGTCGAGCGCGACGCGGTGCAGGAACCGTCGTACCTCCCCGGGGTCCAGGCCTCGCCGGCCGAAACCGACGACGGTGAAGTGCCGGTCGCGGACCTGGCTCGGGTGCAGCCGAGCCAGCCGGGTGCTGCCGTGGAGCGTGCCGTCGTAGATCGACCCTCTGGTCATTCATCACCTCGCGCGTCGTCGACCAATGGGCGGGTCAGGGTCGCGAAGGGCCCTTTGCCGTGGTAGTTATTCGTTCAAGTCGGTTCGGAGCCGGGATTCGCACATCCCGACGCTCTAGTTGAGACCCGACGAGAGCCGGTATGCGGATGCCACTCGCGAGGCCGTCTCTCGTCACCTTCTCGGCTGTTGGCACAGCCGCGGTTGCCGTGTTTGCACCGGGCGTCCCCGGGGGCCGGTGATCACCCTCACCCGAAGGCCACATTTCCAGTGGCTCGGAGCTGGAGCAATGGTTCCTGCGTGGGCGTCGCCAACATATTTGAGAGGTGGATCATGCCGCACAAGCCGTTCATCCGAACCTTGCGTGCGCAGTGGCTGGGTCAGCGATTGCGGACCCTGCGGGAGGAGCGGGGGATGACGCTCAAGTTGGTCGCCGAGCATCTGCAACGAGACATGTCCGCGCTCGGTCGGTACGAACGCGCGGACTGGCCGATTCGCAAGGGTGATGTGATCGCGCTGCTGGATCTCTACGGGTTCCACCACGCAACAGAGCGGGCCCGCCTCCTGGCGCTTGCCGAGGAGGTGTGGCGCACCGACCGGTGGGACGAGGACTACGGCGACGTCGTGGACGCCTCCTTCATCGAATATCCCTGGTTGGAGGGTCGCGCGGAGCAGGTCTGCTGCTTCCACCTCACATTGGTTCCAGGGCTGCTTCAAACCCGCGAGTACGCCGAGGCCTTGATTCGTAACGCAGCAGAACCGGGAGTTACCGAAGGCACGATCAATCGCTGGGTGGAACTTCGGATGAGCCGTCAAGCGGTCCTGAGACGACGACGACCACTCAGGATTTCGGCGGTGATCGACGAGGGTGCGCTGCGTCGGATGGTCGGTGGGCCGGAGGTACGGGGGCGACAACTACACCACCTGGCGCAGGCGCAGCGAATGAGCAACGTGGCAATCAGAGTCATGCCGTTCGACGCGGCACTGCATCAGGGGCTCGACGGCACGTTCTGGATATTCCGTCTGCCGGAGCCGTATCCTGCGGTGGCCTACGTGGAGTCTCTGGGAGGGCGGCTCTACCTGGAGTGGCCGAAGGCTGAGCGCTTTGTTCATGCCTATGGTCGTCTGCTGGACTCAGCGCTCACCGAGAGCGAATCAACGAAGTTGATCACGAGCATCGCGGAGGAATTGTCATGAACGAGAGCATTCCCGATGTCGCCTGGCACATCAGCAGCAAGAGTGACAGCAACGGTGGTAGCTGTGTCGAGGCCGGTCCGGTGCTGGACGGGTCTGGTCGGGTGGCGGTGCGCGACAGCAAGGATCGCGCGGCGGCAACCCTCGTCTACAGCGCCGACCGATGGACCGCGTTCGTCGCCGAGGTGAAGGACGGCGCGTTCGCCCGCACCCAACCCTGATCGACTCGGCTTCCTGCAAACCGGGGCAACCCGGTTGCCAGGACACCCCGCTTTCCAGGAAGCCGAGTCGACCTATCTGGTGATCAAGAGGTTTGCGTCATTCTGCACGTGATTGTTGACGGAAACCTCTTGATCGACGGGCGGGTGGGTGGCGGGGCAAGCCGGGTGGCAGCCGGGCTCGCGGGTGGCTGGCGGGTGGCTGGCGGGTGGTCGAGCGGCTGATTCGTTTGCGACATCAGCTCTAAAGGCTCACCAATTGGCATCCGCTCTCCGCCGGGGCTGAACGGAAGGCGGACATCGAGCGCCGCCAGCGGGACGCGCTTCACAGCCACCTCACAGGGGTGCCGGATAGGGTGCCGTTCGAGTCAACGTCCGACTCCAACCTGGAGCGGTCGGCGTCGCACAGGAGTTCCGATGGTCTTCAAGAAGATGTTGAGCGCGTTCGGTGTGGGCGGTCCCAGCGTGGACACCGTGCTGACCAACCCCAACACCCGGCCCGGCCTGACCCTCGACGGGCAGGTCAACCTCGTCGGCGGCGACGCTGAGGCAGCCATCGAGCAGGTGGTGATCGGCCTGGTCACCCGCGTCGAGGTCGAGGGACACGACACCGAGTACGCGGGCATCATGGAGTTTCACCGCATGGCGGTCAGCGGTGCGCTCCAGCTCGCCCCGAAGCAGCAGCTCTCGATCCCGTTCCAGCTGCCGGTGCCGTGGGAGACCCCGATCACCGACGTGTACGGCCAGCGCCTGCACGGCATGACAATGGGTCTGCGCACCGAGTTGGCGATCGCCCGCGCCGTGGACAAGAGCGACCTGGACCAGGTGGCGGTGCACCCGCTGCCGGTGCACGAGCGGATCCTGGAGGCGTTCCAGCGGCTCGGCTTCCGGTTCAAGCACGCCGACCTGGAGCGTGGGCACATCCGGGGCGTGCAGCAGACGCTGCCGTTCTACCAGGAGATCGAGTTCTTCGCCTCCCCGCAGTACGCGAGCACCATCAACGAGGTCGAGCTGACCTTCGTGACCAGCCAGCGCGGTGTGGAGGTCATCCTGGAGTGCGACAAGCGCGGTGGGTTCCTCAGCGCCGGGCACGACGCGTTCGGCCGCTACCAGGTGGCGCACACCGACGCTGACCGGGTGGACTGGGCGCAGGTCGTCGACGGCTGGCTGCGCGAGACCACGTCCCGCTACGGCAGCCTGCGCTCCCAGTACGGCCCGAGCCACGGATACGGCCCAGGCCACGGGCGCGGTCACGGCCGCGGCGGGATGGGCGTGGGTGGCGTGGTGGCCGGCGCGGCGCTCGGTGTCGCCGGCGGCATGATCGCCGGCGAGATGATGGAGGACGCGTTCGAGGGCGACTTCGGCGACTTCGGCGGCGACGAGTAACGAGTCCACGCACGACGACAGTGGCCTCCGGGAGAGTCTCCCGGAGGCCACTGTGAGCTAAGGCCGATCAGTGCCGGGCCTTGCGCTCCTCGCTGCTGCGGTGGTTGCTGCCGGCCTTGGCCAGGCCTCGGCTACCGAGGTAGCCAAGCGTCAGCAGGGTGATCAGGAACCAGGCGTTGTCGGCCCGGAAGATGTCCACCCCAGCGGAGTTCTGCCCGACGACCTGCGACGCGCCCAGTACGGCGGCCACCGCGATCAGGTAGATCCAGAACTCGGTGGTCTTGAACGCCTGCTTTGTCTCCGTACCGGGTGCCTGCATGTCGTTGCGGCGCCCGTCATGCATCACCGGCATCTGCTGGGTCTGCATGTCCCGCATCTGAGCGGGGTTCTGCGGGTCGTTCATGGGCCGGTTCATCGGCCGGGTGGAAGCAGCCTGCGTGCTCATCTGGTCCTCCTCAGGATGCGATGAGTCGTACCTGCATTCCCTCGCCCCGCTACCGCGTTTCGGCCACGGCACGGTTCGCTTTCGTGGCGGGGACAACCCCCGACTACCCGAGGCCCCGGAGCAGGTAACACCGATCGCCGGCCGGAAAATCCGGCCGGCGATCGGGTGGTCGGCAGGTCAGCGCAGGCCGTTGCGCATCGCCACGCTCACCAGAAGGCCCGGGTCGTCGGTGATAATGCCGTCGACGCCCAGGTCGATGACCCGCTGCATCACGGTGGCGTCATCGACGGTGTACGGGATCACCTTCAGCTTGTCGCGCGTCTGAAGGGTCCGGACGTCCGGTCCGTGGAAGTATGCCGGGTTCTCCCGCAGGTACCAGTCGGCCGAGGCGACAGTGCCCTGCTTCGGGTCGTGCACCTGCCAGTTGGCGGAGACCGTGCCAGCGCCCGCGGCCCGGGTCAGCTTGCCGAGGTCCTGGTACTTCCACCAGTCCAGCCCACCGGTCCAGGGGCTCTTCACCGACGGGTTGCCGTAGACCGCCTCCAGCGAGCACTCGTCGGCGAGGGTCGCGCACTCGGCCGGGCCGTACTGCCAGACCAGGCCGACGGTGCCGATCCGCCCGTCGAGCTGACGGGCGTACGTGATGGTGCGCCAGTCGAACGACTGGATGGTGGCCCGGCTGGTGAAGCCGGCCCGCTGGATCGCGTCGACGAGCTTGCGGGTGAAGCTGCGGTACGGCTCGGTGTCGTTCACCACCGGGCTGATCTTCGTCTCGATGTTCATGCCGATGTCGGTGCGGCCACTCGCCTTCACCAGGGCGAAAACCTCGTCGAGGGTCGGGATCCGGGCACCGGGAGCCGGCACCTGGGCGGGCAGTTCGGGCAGCGTCTTCGTGCCGCAGTCCACGGTCTTGAGCTGTGCCACTGTCAACTCGTGCACCGGCTTGCCCACGTACGGGAACTTCGGGTCACCGCGGCGCACCGGCTTGGTGTCGACGCAGTGCGACCCGTTGACGGTGCGGTCGTGCAGCACCACGAGCTTTCCGTCGGCCGTCACGTTGGTGTCCAGCTCCAGCGTGGAGATGGCCCGGTTGGACAGCGCGTTCGCGAACGCCGGCAGGGTGTTCTCCGGCCGGGTGGCCCGACCGCCCCGGTGCGCCTGGATGTCGAACGGCGCGGCGTACGCCTTCGGCAGCCGGTAACCGCGCTGGGCCAGCACGCCCCGCAACCGGTCCGGGTAGTCGGTGATGAGACCGTCCACACCGTCGTCAATCAGCTTGGTCATGGTCGGCACGTCGTCGACCGTCCACGGGATCACCTTGATCCCGTAGCGGTGCGCCTGGGCGACCATCTCCTTCGTGACGTACGGCTTGTAGCCCGGGTCGGTGACAGTGCCGTTCTGCGGCATGCCGTGCACCGGCGAGAAGGCGCTGGCGCCGAAGCTGCGGATCGCCTCGATCGGATCGCCGCCGAAGTCGTCGATGTCCAGCCCGCCCAGCCACGGCGACGCGCCCGGCTGACCGGTCTGGAGGAAGTCGTAGTTGGTCAGCGCGACCAGCGGCAGCTTCGGCTCGACCTGACGCATGCGCATCAGCGCGCCCCAGTCGAAGCTCTGAATGGTGACCTGCTTGAGCAGCCCGGCGGCGCGGATCTCGCCCGCGGTGACCCGGACGAACTGTTCGCGGGGGGCGGTCTCGGTCGGCGCGCCGGCCTCGACCTTGGTCTCGACGTTGAGCGTCACGTCCTTGGCCCGGTAGCGGTTGACCAGCGCGAAGACCTCACGCAGCAGCGGCATCCGGGCACCGGGGACGGCGACCTGACCGGGCTTGTCCGACAGCGTCTTCGACCCGCAGTCGAGCGAACGCACCTGGGCCAGGCTGAGCGTGTTGATGTACTTCCCGACGTACGGGAACTCCGGGTCGCCGGGCGTCACCGGAGCGGTGTCGACGCACTTGGTGCCGGTGACCTTCCGGTCGTGGGTGACCACGGCCTGACCGTCCTCGGTGATCTGCACGTCCAGTTCGAGGGTGCTCACCCCGAGCTGGAGGGCGTTGCCGAAGGAGGCGAGGGTGTTCTCCACCCGCAGCCCGAGGCCGCCCCGGTGGGCCTGCACGTCGAATGTCCGGTCCGGTCGTGGCTTCGCCTGAGCGGGCACCGCGAGCCCGGTCGTCACTGTCGCGGCCACCAGCGCAGCGACGGCGGTACGGCGTACTGTGCGCACGCTGTCATCCCCTCCTGCCGGCGGGCATCTCCCACCGGTCGCGGGACAGCATGGACATCTCGGGCTGCGGGCAGGCGGCCAGCGGACGGCGTGACGGTGAACCGCCGTGGACGACCTCCCGGTCACGCCGGGTTTGGTCGGCCGATGGTCGGGCACGCAGTCAGTTCCACAGCTTCTGCGAGGTGATGGACGTGCGTGAGGACGACATGCGGCAGGACGCCGCCCGCGAGGCCGAGGATCGGATCGCCGGCGGTGTGTACGGCAAGGGCGCCCACGACGAGGTGACGGTGCCCCGCACCGATGTGGAGAGTCAGATCCAGCGCGATGACCCGTTCGACCCGGCGAAGGAACGGATCGACCCACAGGTGCTGCGCGACGGTGGCCCCGTCGGTGGGCAGGGCGCGGTGACCACCACCGGTGGCACTGCCGGGCCGGCGAGCGTACGGCGGGTGGCCCGGCAACCGGAGCGACACCCGGGCACTGTCGCACCGACCACCACCGGCGATGCCACGACCGGCGGCCTGAGCACCCCGATGGGCGGCGGCACCAGCGACCAGTCAACGTCGGCGACCGCCCCAGCAAAGTCCATCAGAGACAAATCAACCGACTAACCCCACCGACCCACCGCCCCCCTTGGCGGCGTGATCATGAGGTTGACGTGGCTGTGGAAGATCACAGTCCACGTCAACCTCATGATCGACTCAGCGGGTTGGGGTTGGGCGGAGGACTCCTAGGCGTTGGGTGGCGCGGGTCAGGGCCACGTAGAGGTCGCTGCGTCCGCGGGGGGACTCGGCCACCATCCGGTCCGGGTCGACCACCAGCACCGAGTCGAACTCCAACCCCTTGGCCTGGGCGACTGTCAACACCACCACGCGGCTCTCCAGCTCCGGATGCTCGCCGACGGCAGCCTCCGGCAGGGCGGCGGTCACCGCCGCACCCAACTCACCCACCAGGCCGGCCGGCACGAGCACCCCGAGCCGCCCCTCGCTGAGCCCGGCCGCCTCCCGGGTGGCCTCGGCGACCAACTCCGCCGCCAACCGACCGTCGGGGACCGCCCGGTCCCACGGCGGTACGCCGCTCTTCCGCACCGAGCGCGGCGGACGCAGTGCCGGGTCGATCTCGGCCAGTACGTCGGCGGCGACCGCCATGATCTCGGCCGGAGTGCGGTAGCTGACCGTCAGCTCGGTGAGCCGCCACCGCTGCTCGACGTACGGGGCGAGGGCGTCCGCCCACGATGGCGTGCCGCTCAGCGCGCCGGTCTGTGCCACATCGCCGACGATCGTCATCGACCGGCTCGGGCAGCGGCGCATCAACAGCCGCCAGGCCATCGGCGAGAGCTCCTGCGCCTCGTCCACGATCACGTGGCCGAACGCCCAGGTGCGGTCGGCGGCGGCGCGCTGCGCGGTGGTCAGCCGGTCGGCCTCCTCCTGCCGCTCCAACAGTCGATCCGCGTCGATCAGGTCGGTCACGCCGAGGATCTCACCGCCCTCGGCCTCGTCCTCGACGTCGATCGAGCGGGAACCCTTGGCGATCTCGAGCACGCCCTCCGCGTACTCCCGTTCCATCATCCGGATGCGGTCCCGCCGGGCGGCGGCGGCGCGTTCGTCCTCGCCGAGCAGTTCGGCGGCCTCGTCCAGCAGCGGGACGTCGGCCGGCGTCCAGCCACCGCGCTCGCGGCGCAGCAGCGCCCGCTCGTCCTCGCTGAGCATCGGCGCGGCGGCGGCGATCCGGTCCGGGTCGGCGTACAGGTCGGCGAGCAGTTGCTGCGGGGTGAGCACCGGCCACAGCCGGTCCAGGGCGGCCTGGATCTCCGTCTCCTCGCGCAGCTCGCGCCGGATCTCGGCGCGGTCCGCCTCGTCGAGGAGGTTGTCCCCGCCGAGCGGGTCGGCGCCGATCCGCTCGGCCACCTGGTCGGCGAGCGCGTGCACGATCTCCACGTCGAACAGCGCGCGGGCCAGGTTGTGCGGTCGGTCGACGCGGCGGACCCGATCCCGGGCCGCGCGCACGATCTCCGGGTCGAGGGTCAGCGTCTCCCGCTCGACCTCGATTTCCAGCGGCTCGTCCGGCACCCACTGCCGATCCCGTACGGCCAGCGCCAACACCTCGGCCAGCACCGCCCGGCCCTTGAGCGCCGCGGTCTCGGCCGGCTCGGTCCGTTGGGCGCTCACCCCGGGAAAGAGATCACCCTGGGTACGCAGCAGCACGCCGGTCTCGGCCAGCGTCGGCAGCACCTGGGAGATGTAGCGCAGGAAGGTCGCGTTCGGGCCGACCAGCAGCACGCCACGGCTGGAGAGTTCCCGCCGGTGCGTGTAGAGCAGGTACGCCGCCCGGTGCAGCGCGACAGCGGTCTTGCCGGTGCCGGGGCCGCCCTGGACCACCATCACGCCCGGAAGTTCCGCGCGGATGACCTCGTCCTGCTCGGCCTGGATGGTCTCGACGATGTCGCGCATCCGGCCGGTACGGCCCGCGTTGAGCGCGGCGAGCAGCGACGCCTCACCGGTCAGCTCCTCGTGGGCGCCGGGGGAGGCGGTGTCGATGTCGAGCACCTCGTCGTTGAGCCCGGTCACCTTGCGCTGCCGGGTACGCAGGTGCCGGCGACGGCGTACGCCCTGCGGGTTCGCGGCGGTGGCGAGGTAGAACGGCCGGGCGGCGGGTGCCCGCCAGTCCATCAGCAGCGGATCGTAGTCACCACTGGTGTCGAAGATGCCGATCCGGCCGATGTAGCGGCGGGAGTCGTCGTCGCCGTCGAGACGGCCGAAGCAGAGCCCGTTCTCCACGGCGGAGAACTGTTCGACCTGATCGGCGTACATCGCTACCGAGCTGTCGCGCTGCGAGCGGTCCTGGAGGGTGCCGCCGGTGTTGTGCAGCTCGGCGGTGAGCCGGTGGGCGGCCTGCTGACGCAGTTGGTCCAGCCGGTTGTAGAGCATCGAGACGTACTCCTGCTCGCGACCGATCTCGTCGTCGAGCGGCAATTCGCCGGAACCGCCGGAGTGCCTTGACAAGCCGTCTCCCTAAAGATTAGAATCCTTTGCAGGAACGGCTTTTAGCCGTTCTTTTTTGTGCCTTCGAACTGTTGAAGATAGCGCGTTCCGCCGGTTCTCACCAAGCCGGGCGGTCCGGCGCGCCGGTGATCGCGAGGTGACGGCAGATGATCCTGCGGACCGGCCAACGGGTGGTCTTCATCGGGGACAGCATCACCGATTGTGGTCGACGTGACGTCGCCGCGCCCTACGGCAGCGGATATGTGAGTCTCGTGCGGGCCCTGGTCGACGCGCGGCACCCGGAGTTGGAGCTGGAATGGGTCAACCGGGGTGTGGGCGGCGACACGGTGCGGGACCTGGCCGCCCGCTGGGACGACGACGCCATCGCCGAGCGCCCCGACTGGCTCGCGGTGCTGATCGGCATCAACGACATCTGGCGGCACTACGGTGACCGGCCGGATGAGGCAGTCGGCATCGAGGAGTACGAGCGCACGCTGCGCGACCTGCTGCGTCGGGCGGTCGACGCGACCGGCTGCCGACTGATCCTCGGTGACCCGTTCTTCATCGAGCCCGACCGGAGCGTCCCGCAGCGCGCTGACACCGACCGGTACGCGGCGGTCATGGCGGGGCTGGCGACCGAGTTCGACGCGGTGCACGTGCCCAACCAGGCGGCGTTCGACCGGGTGCTGGCGGTGAGTCCGGCGACGCGTTGGGCCGACGACCGGGTCCACCCGTACCTGCCCGGCCACGCGGTCCTCGCCGACGCGTATCTCAGCGCCCTCGGCGTCTCCTGACCCGGGCTGATCCACAGCGAAGCGCCGGGCCGACCGTGAGGTCGACCCGGCGCGATCACCGCGGAGATCAGCCGCGCGCGGCCTCGTAGAGCCGCTCCGGGGTCACCGCTCCGGCGAGCACCCGGCCGTCGTCGGTGAGCAGCACGCTGAACAGCTTGCTGGTGAGGAGCCGACCGCTGCCCCAATCACCACTGACCGCCGGCAACCCGCCGAGCAGCTTCGACATGTCCAGGTCCGGCCCGGCTCCGGCCGGGGGAGTTGCCTGCTTCGGGGCGGGCTTCCGGTCGGCATCGGCCCCGTCGAGGCGGCCGACCAGCACTGTCGTCCAGCCGTCGCCCACAGCGCGGACCTGCGGGTCATCCGCCGGCTCGACGTGACCGGGCTTGCCCGTCGGGCGCTCGGCCTTCTCCTCGTCGACAGTCACGCCGGGCGGCGGGTTGAAGCGGAACTGGTCGGCGTCCGGGCGGCGGTAGTCGACCTGGGTGAAGGCCACCTCGAACGCCGGCCGGTCGCTGCCCTTCGCGAGCACCTCGAAGCGCAGCGGCACGTGCTGCTTGGCGTCGATGGCGATCCGCAGCTGGTGCACCAGGGAGGCCTGGTCGCGCGGCTGGAGCACCAACTCGTACGCGTCCTGTCCGGCGACGGTCGCCGACCGGCCCACGCTGACCTCGGTGCTCGGGTCGATCGCGTTCAACGCCAGGTCGGCGGCCTGCTGCGGGGTGGACGGCAGGCTCGCTGCCGGTTCCGGCGCGGGCTTCCAGGCTCCGGCGTCGCCGCCCAGCGTGCGGTGGGTGGCGGTGTTGCTGCGGCTCTGCCACGTCCACAGGTCCTGGCCGTTGCGGATGATGTCCTGCTCGCCCAGCGTGTCCATCAGCGCGACCCGCTGCTTGTCCGGCCCGGAATACCAGACGCGCAGGGTGTGGGTGCCGGTCAGCAGGGTGGTCAGCTCGTTGCCGGGAACCAGCCCGACGAGGGACGGCAGGCCGAGGTCGGCGCGTTGCACGACGGTCCCGGACAACCCCTCCAGCCGGGATGTCTGCAGGTCGACCAGGAGCTGAGCGGCGGTTCGGGGCGGCAGGCTCGGCTCGGCCTCGGCGGCGAACGTGCCGATCGCCGCGCCACCGCCGATGACGGCGACGGCCGCGGTGGCCGGAACCAGCCAGCGAAGGACGGGACGGCTTCTCAGGACGGACATGGTGGCACCTCCTGCGGCCATCTTGCCTCGTCCGTGCTGTGAACGCGCTGAGGACACCGAACCGCTCCGATTGACCCGGGTGGCACCCTTGAGCTGTGCGGGTGCTGGTGGTGGAGGACGAGGCCCGGTTGGCGGCTGCCCTGCAACGGGGTCTCCAGGCGGAGGGGTTCGCGGTGGACGTGGCGACGACCGGCCCGGCGGGCCTGGACGCGGCCCGGCACGGCGGGTACGACGCCATGATCCTCGACGTGATGCTGCCCGGCCTTTCCGGGTACGAGCTGGTCCGGCGGCTGCGCGCGGAACAGCACTGGCTTCCGGTGCTGATGCTCTCCGCCAAGGACGGCGAGTACGACCAGGCCGACGGCCTCGACTGCGGCGCCGACGATTACCTGACCAAACCCTTCTCGTACGTGGTGCTGCTGGCCCGGCTCCGGGCCCTGCTGCGTCGGGGCGCGCCGGAGCGCCCGACCGTCCTCGCCGTCGGTGACCTGCGGTTGGATCCGGCCCGCCGACGGGTGACCCGGGCGGACACCGAGGTGGCGCTGACCGCGCGGGAGTTCGCGTTGCTGGATTACCTGATGCGCCGGCCGGGCCAGGTCGTCTCCAAGGTCGAGTTGTTGGACCACGTCTGGGACGCCAGCCTGGAGACCGCGCCGAACGCCGTCGAGGTGTACGTCGGCTACCTGCGCCGCAAGCTCGGCCGGGACCGGCTGGAGACGGTCCGGGGTGCCGGCTACCGGCTGGCGACGTGACCGCCGACGGCCCGGCCACCACCCGTCGGGTCAGGCCCGGCTGGATGCCGGTCCTCGGACTGCGCGGGCGACTCATGGCGATCGGTGTGGTCGGTCTCACCATCGGGCTGGCCGTGGGCGGGGTGGTGTTGCTCGGCGCGCTCGGCTTCGTGCTCCAGCGCACTGTCGACACCGAGGCGTTCCGCACCGCCGACGCGGTCGCCCTGCTCGCCGCCGAGGACGCGCTGCCCGACCCGCTGCCGGTGGCCGGCGGACAGGTCCGCGTGCAGGTCGTCGACGGGCAGGGACGGATCCGGGCGGCCTCGATCGACGCCGACCGTCTGGTGCCGATGGTCCGCCCGGAGCGGCTGAACCGCGACGGTCGGCAGCGGCTTGAGGTGCCGGCCGAGCGGGTCGGGCTCGTCGGCCCGGTCCGGGTGGTCGCCGTACCCGCCGGCACCGCGGCCGACCCGCTCACTGTGCTGGTCGCCCGCTCGATGGCCGACGTGCGGCACAGCACCCACGTGGTCCGGACCATCCTGCTGGTGGCGTTCCCGCTGCTGGTGGCCGTGCTGGCCGGGGTGGCGTGGCGGGTGGTGGGGGCGACCCTGCGGCCGGTCGAGGCGTTACGTCGAGGTGCCGAGGAGATCACCGGGAGGGCCGGCGCCGGCCGGCTGCCGGTGCCGGCGTCGGCCGACGAAATCCACCGTCTGGCGGTCACCCTCAACGGCATGCTGGGCCGGCTGGAGTCCGCCCGCGTCCGGCAGCGGGCCTTCGTCTCCGACGCCGCGCACGAGCTGCGCAGCCCGTTGACCAACATCCGGACGGAGCTGGAGGTGGCCCAGCACCTCGCCGACCGGACGGACTGGACGGCGGTGACGGCCAATCTGCTCGCCGACACCGAGCGGTTGAGCCGCCTGGTCGACGATCTCCTGCTGCTGGCCCGCCTGGACGAGACTCCGCCGACCCGGGGGACCGGCCCGGTGGAGCTGGGCGCGTTGCTGACCGAGGTTGCCGCCCGCTACCCGTCGCCGCCGGTGCGGGTGAAGCCGCCGACGGGCCCGCTCTGGACGATCGGCACGGTCGAGGAGTTGCGTCGCGTGCTGGCCAACCTGGTCGACAACGCGGTACGGCACGCGCACGGCAGCGTCGTGCTCGCGGCCGAGGCGACGTCGCTGGGCGAGGCGATGTCGATGGCCGGCGCGATGTCGACGGCCGGGGCGATGTCGACGGCGGGGGCGGGGCTCGGGCCGGGCGTCGGGGCGTACCACCTGGTGACGGTGACCGACGACGGCCCGGGGATCGCGGTGGCGGACCGGGAGCGGGTCTTCGACCGGTTCACCCGGCTGGATGACGGACGGGCCCGCGACGACGGGGGCGCTGGCCTGGGGCTGGCCATTGTCCGGGAGCTGGTCCGACGCGCGGGCGGCAGCATCACCCTGACCGACGCGCCGGAGCAGCGAGGCCTGCGGGTGTGCCTGCTGCTGCCAGCGTTGCCAGCCGAGGACGGCCAAAGGTAGACGGTCCGTGACTGCGTCCTTCCCCCAACCGCCCACCGATGCCCCTTTGCTCTGCACCCGCGGATGCGACAGCTACGCAACGTGATCATCGCCGACGCGTGTTGTAGCGGCAGTCGCGACGTTTCAGCTGCTCATCCCAAGTGGTGCGTATAGGTAAGCAGAGCAAAGCCTGGGCCGGAGTTGTGGGCGGGGCGTCGGGTGTGACGGCGTGTCACGGCGGGCCCGCCAACGGGTAGCCCACACTGAGTGAGGTCTGCGGGGCGTAGCTGGCGGGGCAGAGGCTGGCGGGTCAGCGGCGGCGGGTGCAGACCTGCTTGGAACGGGCCACGGTGTCGGTGGACCAGGCGACCGCGACGGTGAAGCAGAAGTCGTTCGTGCGGTTGAGCGCGTAGATGACGAAGCTGGTGGTGCCGGCGGGCAGCGTCGCGAAGATGTTGTGGGCCTGGCCGGTGCGACCGCCCGCGATGACCACCGGACCCTCGCCGCCAGCCGGGTAGGTCCAGTTCAGCGCGATGCTGTCCCGGGTGTCGCGCAGGGTCACCGCGCTGGGTGGAGTGCCGGGCGGGGCCGCGGCGGCAGCCGACGTGGGTGCCGTGCCGCCCGGGGCGGGCGCGGTGCTTGCCGGGGCGCCGGCCGTGGGGGAGGCGCTGGCCGGCGGCGGGGTCGGTTCGTCGTCGCCGTCGACCCGGGCCACCCCGGCGATCACCGCTGCCGCACCGAGGAGCACCACGACCACACCGGCCACCAGCACCGGTACCAGCCGGTTGCGCTGCTCCGGCGGCGCGCGGTGCACGGGCACCGGCAACAGCCGCGACGGCGTGTACGGCTCGACCTGCGCGTACGGGTCGGGCCGGGCGTACGGGTCGGACGGCGGGTTCTGGTCGGACGGCGGGTTCAGGGCGTGCGACCCGTACGGGTCGGCGGTGCGGTGCAGCCGGTACACCCCGGGCTGCTCCTCCGTGCCGCCGGCCAACCCGACCACCGACGGGGGCACCGACGGGTCGGTGGGGTGGGGCGAGGGGTCGTCCGCCGGTTCGGGCGACCACCTGCTGCCCATCGATCCGACCGCCTCGTCGGAGGGCAGCCGGGGGTTCGGCACCGCTCCGGCGTGGTGGGCCGCGGCTGCCTGCGAGTGGTAGCCGGATTCGGCTGGCCCGTCGTCGGGCGGTGGGACGCGGGCGGCCGGCACGACCGGAGTGTCCCGAGCTGTTGGCGGGTTGTCGGCGCAGGCGTGGTCGGGATTGGCCGCCGCCCGGGCCAGGGCCGCCACCTGGGTGGCCAGCGGGTCGTCGGCGGGCAGGTGCTGCCGGCACAGCTCGCGGGCGAGCGCCAGGTTGTCGTGTGCCTCGGCGAACTGCCCGCAGTCGCGCTGCATGGCTCCGAGCCGCGCCAGCATCTTGATGCCGCTGGGGTGGCCGTCGCCGTACACCTCGCGGTGCAACTCCCAGGCGTCCTGGAGGCGGTCGCGGGCCACAGTGCACTGGCCCCGCGCGTATTCGACGGTGGCCAGGTCGGCGTGCGCGGCGAGCACCCGCAGTGACTCCGGGCCGTCCTGTGCGGTCAGCTCGATGATGACTTCCTGGTAGAGCCGCGCCGCCCGGGAGTGGCTGCCGACCCGGTGCAGCACAGCGGCCAGAGTCGCCGCCGCAGCCACCGTGCGCGGGTCGGCGCGGCCGTGCAGGCGGGTGGTGGCCGCGTACGCGAAGGCGGCCCACCCCCGGGCCGAGTGCGGCTCGCCGAGGGCGATCAGCACCCGCGCCTGAAGGCTGGCCGCCTCGGCCAGCTCGGGCGTGGCGTTGGCCGGGCGGGGGTCGGCGTCGGTGAGCGCGTCGGACAGCAGTTGCTGTGCGCCGGCAAGATCGCCGGAGGACACGAGGTGGTGCGCCTGATCAGTCAGTTCACCGAAGCCGGAAGACACGCCCCATCGTGCTCATCCGACGACGGTAAGTACAAGACCCGCGCCGGTGTCGATTGGTCAGGATCCGGTCATATGCTCGGCCAGGGTCTCGCTGATCCGGCGTAGCTGATCGACCTGGGCGGGGCTCAACGCGTCGAACAGGTGTCGGCGTACCCCCTCGACATGGCCTGGTGCGGCGGCCGCGAGGGTGGCGAAACCCTCGTCGGTGAGCAGCGCGATCTGCCCGCGCCGGTCGGTGGGGCAGTCCTCGCGGCGCACCCAGCCGGCGGCCTCCAGCCGGGCCACGGCGTGCGAGAGCCGACTGCGGGACGACCCCGCGGCCTGCGCCAACTGGCTCATGCGCAGTTGACGACCGGGGGCCTCGGAGAGCTGGACCAGGATCTCGTAGTACGCGTGCGGCATGCCCGCGTCGCGTTGCAGCTCGCGGTCGAGAGTGTCCATCAGCACCCGGGAGGCGGTGAGGTACGCGCGCCAGGTGCGCTGCTCGTCGGGGTCCAACCAGCGGGTCATGACCGCCATCATACCCCCGATAGTTGAAGGCTCAACTAAATCGCGCTACTCTCGGGTCATGGGTATCCACCGGCTCAACCACGCGGTCCTCTACGTCAGTGACCTCGCCCGCAGCGTCGCGTTCTACAGCGACGTGCTGGGCTTCCGCCCGGTGGCGATGACCCCGGACGGCTTCCGGGGCGCCACCTTCCTCCAGGCCCCCGACTCCACCAACGACCACGACCTCGGGCTCTTCGAGATCGGCGCCGGCGCCGGTCGGTCCACCGCCGGTCGGTCCACCGTCGGCCTCTACCACCTCGCCTGGGAGGTGGACACGCTCGACGAGCTGGCCGCCACCGCCGAGCGGCTCGCCGCGGCCGGCGCACTGGCCGGCACCTCGGACCACGGCACGACGAAGAGCCTCTACGGCAAGGACCCGGACGGCCTGGAGTTCGAGGTGGTCTGGCTGATCCCGGCCGACCTGCTCGACGACACCGCTCTGGCCGCCCGCAAGCAGATCGGTCGGCTCGACCTGAACGCCGAGCGGCAGCGTTACGGCGGGCAGACCCGGGGCGGGGTGGGGATCTCCGTCCCGGTCTGACCGCTCGTAGGGTAGAACGGACCGATGCCGACCGACCGGACCACTGATTTCCTCCGCGAGCTGCTGGTCCGCCAGTTGACGACCTGGCTGCCCGCGGCCCTGCACCGCTCCCGGCGGGCCACCGTCGCGCTCGCCGGGGTCGACGCGGCAGCCGCCGAGGCCGCGCTCCGGTTGGTCGGCGGACACGGCGACCAGGTGCGCGGCCGGCAGGTGACGGTGCTGGTGCTGGCCGACGGCGCGCCGGAGCTGCCGACCCGGCTCGGCCCGATCGAGGCGGAGCTGCCCGCCGAGGTCACCGTGCACCTGCTGCCCGGCGACGCCTACCGGCTGCCGGTCGCGGTGAAGGCCGCCGGGGCGGCCGGCGCGCCGCTGTTCTCCTTCGTGGACCTGCCCGGCGCGGTGACGCCGAAGGTGCTCACCGCCGCAGCCAACGGCCGGACCGGTGAGCTGCTGCTGCACACCGGCGACAGCGCCCGAGACGTGCTCGCCTCCGCCGGCTTTCCCCTGGTCGCCGAGGTGGCGCCGGTGCTGCCCGACGGGGAGGCTGCCGGTGTTGTCGCGTTCGGCAGCCGCTCCGACCGGAGTCTGGAGGCGGTGCGCGACGCGCTCTGGGCGGTCGGCGCGCAGTTCGACGTACGCTTCCGCGACCCACTCGACCCGACCGGCACGACTGTCGACGTGGTTAACGACCCCGACCTCGAACCGCTGGCCCACGAGTTGCTGGCCGAGCTGCGGGCGGGCGGGCCACGGCAGGTCACCGAGCTACGCCGGCACACCCTCACCGCGACCGTCTACCGTGCCGCCGACGCCAACCGCGCCCTCACCACCCTGCTCGACGCCGGCGTGCTGAGCCGCGACCGCGAAACGGGCCGCCTCGCCGGCGACGAAACCCTCAGAGCAACCCCCTAACCCCGCCCCGCCCCTGCTCCCCCGCCCCGCCCCGCCGCCCGCGATCTTGCACTTTCTGCGGTGACACAAGGGGGCGTCCCTCGCGAATCGGCAACAGAAACTGCAAGA